>CAZJCN010000042.1:0-14627 GCA_964544195.1 uncultured Phycisphaeraceae bacterium
GCGCTGCCGAAGGCCCTCGTTGTCACCGCGAAACGAACTAACTACATGTTTCACGATGCCGGTCAGGGCAGCCCGCGGATCCCGGTCCTGCGATCCAACGGATACTCAGCGACAGCCGGCCACGCCGGCGTGAACTTGTCGGCAGACACGAACAAGCGTTTCATCCACGCCAAATAAGTCGTGCCTCCACTATTGGATGAAAAGCCGTGTTTGCGCGCACGAACACATCTATTTCAATGCTGCGTGTTGTGCGAGGTGTTGGCCCCGCAAGGAGTAACAAATTTTTAAATGTGTTCCGATTTTATGGTTATGCAGTGAGATGTTTTGTGCGCGCCAGCGGCTATATTGACGGATCAGGATAGACGTTCGGGTCGATCAGGAAGCTGTGAACGGCTCGTTGGCAGAGGCGGGTCGAAGGCGGTTTTGACCTTGATGCCGAAGGGGTGGTCGTCGTCGTGATCCGTATGCTATTCACATGTTAAAGCGCGTGATTATTGTCTGATGGAACCGTTGAAATAAAGGCTTATCCCCTTTTCTTTCTTTGGCCGCCATGGCCACGCGACGGGGGCGGAGGTTGTTCACGTCAGGCAGTCTGAGACCCACCCCTAACCCGAACAAGCTGTGCCCGAAACCCAGCTTAACAGTCTACATGATGCCAGGTATAACGAGTACGATGACCTGAAAAAATATATCATAATCAGATATAGAAAAATTGCTATCAAAAACTTACCCCATTCTCTCACATTGACTGCCACACAGATCGGGATGGGGCCACCTATCGGAAGAGATGCCATATCGAAATTGATTGGTCTTGAGGGGGTACCGCTGACAAGCTAACTTATGGTCTTCAACATGGTGCGTTTGTGCGTCGATGGCATGATCGGCACAGACAATAGAACCGGCGCACTGTTTCGCGGGCTGGGTAGCGTCACCTCGGCGAGAAGGAGGCAAGACATGTCTGACCACATTTACCTCATCGACTCCGATGGAGGACTGCACCCTATGCCCGAATCTCGATTCCCCAAAGAGGATGTCTTTCAAGCGATGCTGGAACAGCATCCGGACCTACTCATGACCGGAGGTGGGAAGCCGAGTTGGCTTCTCATTACAAGGGAAATGCCAGTGGCGGACACCGACAGTGGGGCTAACCGCTGGTCGTTGGATCATCTGTTCCTCGATCAGGATAGTGTCCCTACATTAGTGGAAGTGAAACGTAGCACCGATACCCGTCTACGCCGGGAGGTGGTTGGTCAGATGCTGGACTATGCCGCTAACGCGGTGGTCCACTGGTCGGTCGATCGTATCATCGCCGAACTAGAAAAGCGGTGTGAGCGAGAGAAAACGGATCTGCAAGCTATAGTTACCGAGCACCTGCAAGTGCCTGAGGACGACGGGCTGGAAGAAGCCGTCGAAAAGTTCTGGTCGATCGTGCGGACTAATCTTGACGCTGAAAAGATACGTTTGGTGTTTGTGGCTGACATCATTCCGAGCGAACTCCAGCGGATTATTGAGTTCCTGAATAACCAGATGACGCCGGCAGAGGTGCTGGGGGTCGAGTTGAAGCTGTATCAGACGGATCAGTTTAAGACGCTGGTTCCAAGGTTGGTGGGGCAGACGGAAAAGGCCCAACATAAGAAGGGGGCTTACAAGAGCGGGCCACCACGAGATTGGGACAAAGATCAGCTACTGCAAGAAATTGAACAGAACGCGGGTCATGAGATAAGAAAAATCGCGAACGAAATGCTGGACTGGATGAGAAATATCGCAAAGCCAGCCGAACTCAACTGGGGTCGAGGGGCCAAGATCGGGTTTGTTTATTTAGTGCAGGATTACCGAGGGAAGGTCGTGCAGTGCTTCGCATTGAACACTAAGGGCAAGATCACTCTGACTATCGACACATTCCCAGATGACCCGGGCACACGAAAGATGCTGACGGAGTTTGTGGACCGTATAAACACGATCCCAGGCATAGAGTTTCCTCCTGCTGATAAACCGACTTACAGAAACTACCTGCTGAACGATTTGTCCTCAGCTCAGTTAGATCAGATAAAACAGGCTGTGGTGTGGTTGGTGGATCATATCAGGGCAAACACTACCACTTAATGTGAGACAGAATCAGTCTCAAATGCCTGCCGGGATCGAGCCAGTTTCTGTCCGCATATTTTGCTTCCGAGGGAAACGGGTAAAGCAACGGCTGCAAGTGGAACGTGACAACCACCCCACCAACATCCGTTTTCATCGGGCCTGCAGTTGGATTCGGTGCGTGGAGAACACGGATAGGGCGAATCCTGATCTAACTCTGATCAGTCAGTGGGCCGCCTTCAATTCGCTTTATGGTCAATGGGACGGTCGACGACGTGAACCCCAGCCGGACAGGGATTGCTGGCGTCGATTCTGCGGCCGCATCCCGGAACCGGATAAAAACAGTTATGTGGAGTTGTTCAACAGCCGACTGCGGGATGAACTGCTCAACCGCTTGTAGTTCCTAGGCTTGGATGAAGCGAGGTACGTCTTGAACGAGCGGCGTAATGAGTACAATTATCACCGCCTGCACGGCGGGATCGGCTGGCAGACCCCCGCGGCGTATGCCGTGACGTTAGATGAACCCATGGCAGGACGTTCCCGGACGCACCGCATGCTGACTCTCCGGTCGGGGCTGCGCCCCTCCCTCCGGCTCAGCAAGCATCCACACACTCGCCGATGCTCTCACATTGACTGGCACAAAAATCGGGAGATGGCCATTGGGCCGTTTGAATTGTCGATTGTTGACAGATAAAATATTTCATCACCGTAGCGCGTATGGTTGCGTGCTCGCTGGTTGTAGTGATATTTCGATAGCTAGAAAGGGAGCGGTCGATGGGACGGATCAAGGCCCTGATGGCGGTGGTGGTGATGACGGTGTTGACGGGGGTGGTTCAGGCGGCGGATCGGCCGAACATCATCTTCATCCTCACGGACGATCAGTCGAACGAGGAGCTGGGCTACCTTGGGGGCAAGGCATTGACGCCGAACCTCGATCGGATGGCGCGCGAGGGGGTGCGGTTCAACCGCAATTACGTGGCGTCGAGTGTTTGTTCGCCGAGCCGTTACACCTGCATGAGCGGGCAGTTTGCCAGCCGGTGTGAGATCCCCTTCTTTACGGATCAGGCGACGGCCGAGGGGGTGCGTCGGGTGTTGTGGAACCTCGGTTTTACGCCGGACCAGCCGATCATCCCGAAGGTGCTACGGTCGCACGGGTACCGAACGGGTTTTGTGGGCAAGTGGCACATCAACGGCGTGGGCAAGCCGTTCAAGATGCCGCCGCCCGGCAGTGATCCGACCGACCCGGAGATCGCGAAGCTGTTGAAGTTCAATCACGAAAGCATCTGCGAAGATATTCGTAAGTTCGGATTCGACTTCGTTGACTCGGCCTACCGTGGGAACCTGCACGACGACAAGCTGCTGGTGAACACGGGGATGGACGAGCACAACATGGAATGGATGACGGAAGCGGCGCTGAGGTTTATCGAACAGAGCAAGGACGGGCCTTTCTATCTGTATTTCGCGCCGACGCTCAACCACGTGCCCGACCCGAACAAGTCGTTGAAAGCGGACCCGCGGATCAGCGGGGAGGGGCTGTTGGACGAGCCGATCACGGGGATCATGCCGCCACGCGAAAGCATTTATGAGCGGCTGGACGCGGCGGGCGTGGATCATTCGCTGGCGAAGGCGACCTGGCTGGACGACGGGATCGGCGCGATCCTCAAGAAGCTGGAGGACCTGGGGATCGCGGAGAACACGCTGGTGGTGTACATGAACGACCACGGCATGGCGGACAAGAGCAAGGGGACGTGCTACGAGGGCGGGTTGATCACGCCGACGCTGGCGTACTGGCCGGGCCGGCTCAAGCCGCAGGTGGTGGACGCGATCACGCAGAACACGGACTTCGCGCCGACGTTTTTCGAGGCGGCGGGTGTGACCCCGCCGGCGAACATGGTGATCGACGGCAAGAGCTGGCTGCCGTTGGTCGAGGGCAAGGTCGAGAAGATCCACGACGCGGCGTATGCGGAGATCGGCCTGACGCGTTCGGTCTCGACGCTGGAGTGGAAGTACATCGCGTTCCGTGTGCCGCCGAGCTATCAGCGCACGACGGAGGAACGGTTTGCCGAGCACAAAGCCAACTATGAGCGGGAAGTGGCCAAGCACCCGTGGATGAAGGATAATCCGCGTTATGCGTTGGACCCGCTGGCGATCTACCACCAGATGGGGATGTCGCCCGGCGGATCGATGTTTGAGCGCGGGCAGCGCAACCCGCAGGCAGCGTGGTATGACAACTACTTCGACGCGGATCAGCTCTATCACCTGACGGTCGACCCGAAGGAGAGCACGAACCTGGCATACGACCCGGCGTACGCGGACAAGCTTGCGGAGATGAAAGCCCTGTTGCGCAGTTTCCTGGAGACGATGCCGGATACCTTTGAAGATTTTCTGGACGTGGACGCCGGGCCCTACACGGGGGTGGAACGTCCGAATTGATTGCGAGCAGCCACAAAGACAAGTGATTAGCCGGCCCTGCTGTTTGAATAACGGCGGGGCCGAGCTTTTTCATGACATAGTCTATCGAGGTGTTTTGATAATCCGTCGGTAAAGTTCTTGCTTTGGTGTGGTGTGGGCCGGTAAGGTAGGGGAGTATTGTGTGCCTATGGGTTGGGGGCCGAGGCGGGCGAGGATTCGTTTCACATCATCTGAGGGAGGGAGGAAGCCTTGGCCAAGGAGAATTTTGATCGCAGCAAGCCGCACGTGAACATCGGCACGGTGTCGCAGATTGTGACCGATACGTCGGGGCAGCTTTCACTGGGTGGGGTCGGGGACACGATCGACGGGAACCCGGCACCGAGCACAAAGCTGTTTGTCAGCGCGCCGGGCAGCGGTGATCCTCAGAGTTTTATTGTGGCGTACCCGTTCGATAGTGACTTCGTGTTTACGCCGATCGCCGATTGCTGCCGGAACATGACGATGGATTTTGCCATTGACGTGTTGCCGACGGTGATCACGGGGACGGCCGACGTGGAGGTGACGCTGGCGATCCTGCAGGACGAGGTGTATGTCGCGACCGGCCAGGGCGGCGCGGTGGCGCCCGGGACGGGATGGATGACGGTGAGCGATACGGGTTTGATTGCCAGTGATTTCTTTGAGGCGGACGGCGGGGCGGGGCACCCGGACTTCACGCGCACGTTCCAGTTCGGCTATGCGTTCATGGGGGATTACTCGACCGAGGGTCTAAATGTTGAGCTGAACGTGGACAACATGCATGTCGGGCTGAACAACGTGCCGGAGCCGATGACGCTGGCGATCGTCCTGGTGCTGTGCGGCGGGGCACTGTTCTGTCGACGAGGGTTGATTCCGACCTGGCGGTAGCCGGAATGGTTCGGTGGGGGGGATGCGTCAGAAAGTGGGCGATACAGGACTCGAACCTGTGACCTCACGGGTGTGATCCGTGCGCTCTAGCCAACTGAGCTAATCGCCCAACTACCGGGGACTTGGCCGGTCGGTGATCGGCATGGCATGCCGACCGGAGAAACGATACCCGATCCGTCGGCGGGGTCAAGTAGGGCCGGCCGATGGCGGGGCTCAGTCTTCTTCGGCGAGGATGACCAGGTCGTCGGCGGCGAAGCCGAGGCGGACGTCGGGTTGGGCAATCCGGTGTGCTCCACGTCGGGTTTCGACGACTTTCAGAGAGGTCCCGTTGTTCAGCTTAATGTCATGCCGAACATCATCCCCGCGGAAGATGGTTTCCATGTGTGTGCCCTGAATGATGTTTTCGGCCTGGTCGTTGGGGTCGAGCAGGCGTATGCGTTCGGGCCGAATCATGCAGGTGACTTTGGCATTCTTGGCGTGGCCGTTCATGGAGGCACAGAGCCTGCCGAGGGGCGAGTGGAGTATGGTTCGCTTGTCGGCGACGTCTTCGACGACGGCGTCGATGAAGTTGGCCGAGCCAAGGAAGTCGGCGACGAAGTGGTTGGCGGGGCGGTCGTAGACTTCTTCGGGCGGGCCGCACTGGACGATGCGTCCGTGATCCATCACGGCGATGCGGTCGGCCATGGAGAGCGCTTCCTCCTGGTCGTGGGTGACGTAGACGCTGGTCGTGTTGGTGGATTTACAGATTCGCCGGATCTCGCTGCGCATCTCGTAACGGAGCTTGGCGTCGAGGTTGGACAACGGTTCGTCGAGCAGGAGTACGTCCGGGTTGACGACGAGCGCTCGGGCCAGTGCCACGCGTTGCTGTTGACCGCCGGAGAGCTGGCCGGGCTTTCGATCGGCCAGGTGCTCGATACGGACGGTCTTCATGACCTCGTTGACCCGGCGTTGTTTTTCTGAGGCCGGGGTTTTTTTGACGTCCAGCCCGAAGCTGACGTTTTGCCGGATGGTCATGTGCGGCCAGAGCGCGTAGTTCTGGAAGACCATGGCGCAATTTCGTTTGCCGGACGGGAGGCGGGTCACGTCACGGTCACCGAAGAGGATTCGGCCGGAGGTCGGTTCGAGCAGCCCGGCAATCATGCGCAGCAGGGTGGTCTTGCCGCATCCGGAGGGGCCGAGCAGGAAGAAGAGCTCGCCCGGCTGGATATGCACGTCCACGTGATCGACCACGTTAAGGTGGCCGTAGCTTTTGGTCAGATTTTCGGCGGTGATGGAGATCATGGCGAGGCGTTATTGTAATTCAACTTGTAAATGCGGGGCGACTGGCCGGGTTAATTTCGTGTTAGTATTGATCCGGCCCCCAAGGAGGTACTCCTGGGGCGAGGTATTTTCTCGGGCGGGTATATGAGCAGAGTGATTCCCCAAGTTGTGGTGCTGATTATTCTGGCCATACTGGTGGGGGCGCCGGTGATCTGGCGTCCGCCGGAATCGGTCCCGTCCGCGGATGCCCTGACGCTGACGATCTTTACACCGCACAATGAACAGATCCGGTACGAGATCGGCCGGGCATTTAGTGACTGGCACGAGCGGCGTTTCGGGCGGCCGGTGTCGATCCAGTGGCGGGTGGGGGGCAGCGGCGAGATCCAGCGTATCCTGACCAGTCAGTACCAGGCGGAGCTACGGCAGGCGATCGCGCAGGGCCGGACGGTGCGGCCGGTCGGGTACGACGTCGTCTTCGGTGGGGGCGACTACATGTTTGACAAGTACTTCAAGCGGGTGGGCGTGACCGCCCCGGACCCGAACGCCGAGGGTGGGATACGTCGGGTGTCGATCACACAGCCGATTCATCTTCCGGAGGAACTGATCCATCGAGTCTATCGTGATGGGAAGATCGCCGACGCCAGAACGTATGATCCGGACGGCCATTGGTGGGGGGTGATCCTCTCGAGTTTCGGGATCGTCTACAACCGGGACGCTCTTGGTGACCTGAACTTGACGGAGCCTGCGCGCTGGGTGGACCTGACCGATCCCGTGTATCGCCACCGGCTGGCGCTGGCGGACCCGTCACATTCCGGCTCGGTTCGTGTGACATACAACGCGATCCTGCAACGGCTGGGTTGGGACAAGGGATGGCGTGTGCTTCGCCGATTGTTCGCCAACGCCCGTTATTTTTCGGTATCGTCGGCGAAGATCCCATTGGATGTCTCGGCTGGGGAAGCGGCGGCGGGGGTCTGTATTGACTTCTACGGCCGATACCAAGCCCAGATGGTGGGGGGAGACCGGATCGGGTATGTCGCCCCGGCGGGGACGACGGTGTATGCCTGTGACCCGGTGGCGGTGTTGAATGGTGTGACGGGAGAACGGCTGGAGCTGGCGACTCGGTTCGTTGTGTTCCTGTTGAGCTACGAGGGGCAGGCGATCTGGAACTTCGAGGTGGGAGACCCGGACGGCCCGAAGCAGTATGAACTTCGTCGCCCGCCGGTCAGTCATGAGCTATACACACCCGAACGCATGGCCCGGATGGTGGACCCGGTGAATTACTACGCGGAGGCGGTGCCGCTCGAGCCGGGCACACCGAATTACATGGGCGTGGTGTCCGAGGTGTTGCATGCGATGGCGATTGATACACACGATGATCTGAAGTCTGCTTGGAACGCGGTCAACCGGGAGACTGATCCGGCGAGAAGGTCGAAGATGCTTGAGCTGTTCGATGAGCTGCCGTTCACCCAGGCGGAATTGATCGAACGATCGGGTGACTGGGAGCAGGACCCGGACCTGCGTGAGCGTGACCGGATCGAGTGGTCACGGTTTTTCAGGGAGCGTTATCTGCGGATTGTCGAGGGCAGGCTTTGAGAGAACCCCGTTTACGACATTATGTAGCCTTTGCGGCTTGCTTCGCCATCTTGGGCGCGTGTCTGCTTTGGCCGATCGGGATGACGGTGGTCGGGGCGTTGCGTGACCCGGACGGCGGGTGGTCGGCGATCCACCTGATCCGCGTTTTTGAGGACCCGATCCTCCGCGAGGGTGTGATCAACAGTTTTGTGATCGCGTTCTGGGTGACGGGTTTGAGCATCGCGATCGCCGGGCCGTTGGCGTGGCTGGGTGCGAGATATGAGTTTCCGGGTAAGAAGTTTCTGACGGGGCTGGTGTTGTTGCCGCTGGTGCTGCCGCCGTTCGTGGGGGTGATCGGTTTACAGCACATTCTGGGTCGATACGGGGCGTTGAACGCCCTACTCGTTCAGTTTGGTTTGATCGATTGGCCCGACGCGATCGACTTTTTCGGCTCGGCCCGGTTGACGGGGGTGGTGATTGTCGAAGCGTTGCACCTGTTCCCTATCGTGTATCTGAACCTGATCGCTTCCATTGCGAACCTTGACCCGTCGCTCGAGGAGGCCGCGATCAATCTGAATGCCGGGCGGTGGATGCGATTCCGTCGGGTCCTGCTGCCGTTGATCATGCCGGGGCTGTTTGCCGGCGGGACGATCGTATTCATCTGGAGTTTCACGGAGCTGGGTACGCCGTTGATGTTCGGATATAACCGGGTGACGGCAGTGCAGGTGTTTTACGGCGTTCAGGAGATGGAGTCGAGCCCCCGGCCGTACGCGCTGGTCATCGTCATGTTGTTCATGGCGGTGATGACGTACCTGGTGGGCAAGGTGCTGCTGGGCAGGCGGAGCCACACCGCAACCACGCGGGCGATGCGTGCGGCGGTGTCGAGCAGTCTCGGGGTGTTCGGGACGGTGTCGGCGATCGGGTTGTTCCTCTTGGTGGGCGTGTTGGCGTTGCTGCCGCACCTGGGAGTGGTACTGACGAGTATCAGCCCGCCGGGCGGCTGGTATCGGTCGGTATTGCCGGCAGACATGACGGTGGAACATTTCGCGCAGGCGATGACACATCCGCTCGCGGCGGCATCGATCCAGAACAGCCTGATTTACGCCAGCCTGGCGACGCTGCTTGCGATGGTGTTGGGGATTACGATCGGGTACCTGAACACCCGGTTCAGGCTGTACGGGCGCGGATTGCTGGATGGGTTGGGCATGATGCCGTTGGCGGTGCCCGGGATCGTGATGGCGTTCGGATACATCGCGGTTTCGCTACAGTTGCAGGAGTTGTTCCCGGAAGGCCGGGTACCTTCGCTGTTCCAGGTGTTGGGTGAAAACGCGGACCCGACGGCGTTTCTGGTGATCGCATACATGACCCGCCGATTACCTTATGTCTTGCGTTCGTCGGTGGCGGGTCTGGAGTCGGTGCCGATCGAGCTGGAGGACGCGGCGACGGTGTTTGGTTCTTCGTGGATCGCGACGATGCGGAAGATCGTGATCCCGCTGGTCTCGGCGAACCTGCTGGCGGGCGGTGTGCTGGCGTTCAGCTTTGCGATGCTGGAAGTGTCCGATTCACTGCTGTTGGCGCAGAGCGAATCGTATTACCCGGTGACCAAGTCAATCTACACGCTGTTTGAACGTTTGGGCGACGGGCCGCAGGTCGCCAGCGCGTTGGGCGTTTGGAGTATGGGGCTGCTAGCGCTGACGTTGATCTACGTCTCGTTGATCTTCGGCAAGAAGATCGGCGCGATCTTCCGAGTCTGATATTCGCGCCATCCGTGAGGATGTTTCTTTTGAGGGGATGCAGCCGGCCTGACGGTTCAGGTGTCATTGCCGTAGCCGAGTTTTGCAGGCAGGTCGCCCGCTGCTTCACGGTAGGCGGCGATGTGCGACTCGTTGAAGTGGTTTTTCCAGTCGCCGACGACACCTTTCCGGAAGAACGAGGACTTGTCTTCCTCTCCGCGTGATCGGCCTTGCGTGAGCTTGTCGAAGCTGCCGGCGTCGAGGCAGGCGTTGACAGCGGGTTCACCGTCATCGACGCCGAGGAATTGCAGCATGGCCTGCGTGTGTTGTTCCGGGTTGGCGTGCAGGTCTTCAAACCGAAGCTGGTGATAATGCTCCGGGTGTTGGCTGCCGAAGGCTTGGGCGTGCTGGATATAGGGGATCCAGTGTTGGCTGATGGTGTAGCGGATGTAATCGCTCAGGTCGGGGAAACGCTGGTTGAATTTAGGGCCGGCTTTGCGAAGGTTGTGGAACCAGCCCGAGACGCAGACGTCCCGGCCGTCACGGATGATATGGATGAACTTCGCATTGGGGAAGCACTCGGATAATGGTTTCAGGCACAAGGCGTGTTCGGGGGTTTTTTCTCCGATGGCGTCGACGTCACTATCCCCGACCCAGCGCAGGAAACTGAGCCCGACAGCGACGCGCAGCAGTTCGCGCAGGTCTTCGGTGGTGTAGAGTCCTTCCTGCCCGGCTTTTTGGCGCTGGTTGTAGCCCTGGATGGCTTGTTGCATCAGGGGCATGAGGACCGGGCCGAAGTAGGCTTCGCCGTGGCAGCGGATTGACGGGTGCCCGTTCAGCAGTTTCTGGACCCACGTGGTCCCGGATTTCTGACATCCGACGACGAAGAACACCTGCTTATTCAGCAGCTGATCGATTTTCCGGAGCGTGGAGGGTTCGGTCAGTGTGGCGGTGGGATTCATGCCGCGTAACTCCCGGCGGTTTGAGTCTGGGGTTGTTGCTTGTTGGCTTGGCTTGGTTTTGTCGGCTGACCCAGGCAGGAACGGTATTCCGGTTTGTCCTGATGTAGAAACAGGTCGCCTACGACGCGGTCGATGTACGCGAGGTCTTCGTCGTTGAAAAGTTGTGCCTTGTCTCGCCCGCCGCTTCGGACCTTGAAAGTTTCCGGCCGGGTCGGATCGGTCGGGGCGAGCACGGTGCCTGCGTATTCCGGTGTGACGGACAAGCGTTTCATATTGTCGAAGCTGGCTTCCTTCACGACGTCGGAGAGGATCGTGTCGTCGATCGGCAGGCCGATCGTTTCAACGATGTTTTTCAGGGCCGGTTTCGGCGCTTCGAGCACCGCTTCGTAGGAGATTATCTTGCAGTTTGTCAGTGTCGGGCGGATCGTCTCGAAGAGGTTGTAGAAGCTGACGAGCTTGATGACCCCATTGCGGGGGTCGCGAAGGAATTGGCTGGGGGTTCCGTCGAAGACTCGGATACGATCACGGGCCTGGAAATAGGCACTGGCGAGGGTGGCTTGGAAGTTTCGTGTCAGGAAGACCCAGGGCAGTCTGCGTGCGGTGTTGTCGAGTTTCCACGGCCCCATCGCCCAGTAGGGCAGTCGAGCGATCATTGCGCCGGTCAAGTGGGTCCACTCAATGGGATGACGGTCTCGCAGCAGTTTTTCCGCTTCGAACACGTTTCGGCAATCCAGCTGGCAGACCCGGCAGAGATAGCTGTTGACCATAAACCGCAGCCAGGTTCGGCCGGACTTGGGGTAGGAGAGCATGATGGTCATGAGGTTACGGCTCCGATCCCGCGAATTCATGGGTGGGTCAATGGTGTGTTATCGGAAATAGCGGGGTGGGGGCGTGAAAATAGAAACGGCGGCCGTTTCCGGCCGCCGTTCCGCATCAGTGATCGGATGCCCGCGTGTTGCGCGAGGCGTCCTGCGATCTGGGTGCCCGGTATTACCCGAGCAGGGAGAGTACTGACTGAGGCTGACTGTTGGAGATTGCCAGCACGTTGGTGGCCGCGTTGACCAGGATCTGGCTCCGCGTGAGCTCGGCGGTTTCCGCAGCGAAGTCGGTGTCGCGGATCGAGCTTTCGGCGGCGCTGGTGTTCTCCAAGGCCACACCCAGCGATCGGATCGTGGCGCCGACGACGTTCTTCTGGAACGCCCCGAGTCGGCCACGCAGACTGGAGATCTGTTCGATCGCGTCGTTGACGATCTTCTGGGCCTTTTCAAGGTCGCCGTCGACCACGTTGGCCACCTTGGACGAACCGAGGTCATCGAGGTAGCCGTTGGTCAGTGACCCGAGGTTACGGGCGGCGACATTTGCGATGCCGATGCTGACCTGGTTCTGGATGTCGACGTTCGGTCCGAGGTTGAACTTGGCACCGCCACCGGTGATGGTCAGGGCGTCGATCGTGCCCAAGGTCTGTGCACCGGTGGTGCTCAGGTCCAGCGAGACATCGAGGAAGTCCGAGACGACCCGTGCCGTCTTGCCCTCACTGGTTGCGGCGATACCATTAATGATCGCGCCGACGTCCTGTCCGGCGTCACGCTTGCTGCCGGTGCCGTTCAGCGAGGCGAGTGTGCTGATGTTACCAGCCACGGTGCTGAAGGTGTTTTCGTCGGTCGAGGACATGGTGGTCATGGCGCCGGCCTGACCGCCGGTGTCGGCGAACTTGATGCTCACGAACTGATCGGAGCCGAACTCGGTGCTCTTCAGGATCAATGCACTGGTGTCAGGCGAAGCGGCCGAGACGCCGGTGATCGACTTGAAGGTGTTGATCGCGGCGGCGACGGCGCTCATAGCCGTGCCGGAGGCGAAGGTGAATTCTCGGGAGCCGAGCTTGCCGGTCAGTTCAAACTGGAATTTGGCGTCGCTAGCCGAGAGGTCCAAAGCGGTGCCGCCGGTGGACAGGACCAGCGCGGCGTGCTGTGCGGACTGGGTGACCAGCACCTGCACGTCCCGGTGGTCGCCGGATTCGAGCTTGGCCGCGTTGATCTGGTAATCCTCGATCGTGGTGGCCTGTCCGGAGACGGTGAAGTCGAACGTGCCGTTGAGCAGCTTGGTGCCCTGGAAGCTGGTCGCCGAGGCGATCCGGTCGATCGTCTGCAGGATCGAATCGATCTGCAGCTGATTGGCCTTCTTTTCCTCGGTACTCAGGCCGGCGTCGTTGGCGGAAGCACCGACGAGGCCCTGGACTTCCAGGAGCAGGGCGTTGATTTCCTGCAGGCCGCCCTCGGCGATATTGATGACCTGATCGGCGCGTTCGGCGTTGCCGATCGCGGCGGTGATGGCCGCTTTTTCCGAGCGCAGGTTTTCGCTGGCGATCAGGCCGGCCGGGTCATCGGCACCGCGGTTGATGCGGAAGCCGGTGCTCAGCCGTTCCAAAGACTTGTTGAGTGAAGTGTTTTGCTGGGTCAGGATTCGCTGAGCCAGCAGTGAGCTAACGTTGGTGTTGATACGACTCATGGTGTCGATCCTCCGTGAAACACGCGGTTCTGTGGATTACCCCTGTTCAGGGTCGGGCTCCTGCCCGTAACGTTCACAGATCTCCGATCCGATGCTTTTTTGTTCCGGCGATCACGCGTCGCCGGGTCTTTTGGGTTGTCAAACAAACGAGGGTGAATACGTATGGTCTGCGTCGTATTGGAGTGCGTCGCTATGGGTTCATGGCGCTGCTCCTTTCTCCATCCGTGGAGTGTGGGAGCCGGGCGGCGCTCGACCGCCCGCGTGCTGGTCCTTGGGGTTTGGCCCGGCCAACCTTGGCCCGTGGTTGCGCCCCGATGCCTGACCATGTTCGGCGACCTGGGTCGGGTTACACCACCCGGTAACGCAACATGTCTTATCGGAACGGGGTGTCATCACGGTCTCCGGTTGAAACTCGGCACGGGGCTACGCACCTGTCCGTGCAACCGGCTTGATCGTCACAACCGGAACCTCACTTAAGCGCGTTACGATCGGAATAATCGGAGAGCCGATAATCTCGCGTTTCTGTTTGAGTCACTGGAGATTTTTGGTCCAAAAAAATCGCGCCCCGAAGTGTGTTACGGGTCTGTCGGACTCGGCAGCAACAGGAGGAGGATGACGAAAGCATCTGCGGCCGGGCTTAATCGGCGCATAAAAAACGGCGACCCCGTTGGGATCGCCGTATCGTAGGTTGAGTTATTCGGACTTTGCCGTGTCAGCCGATCAGACTCAGCACATTCTGTGGTTGGCTGTTGGCGATCGCGAGCGTGTTGCTGGCGGCAGCCACCAGGATCTGGCTTCTCGTCAACTCGGCCGTCTCGGCGGCGAAGTCGGTGTCTCGGATCGCGCTCTCGGCGGCGCTGATGTTTTCCAGCGCGATGTTGAGCGAATTGATCGTGGATCCGATCACGTTCGTCTGGAACGATCCGAGTCGGCCCCGCAGGCTGGAGATCTGGTCGATCGCGTTGTTGACGATCTTCTGGCTGATGTTCAGGTCGCCGTCATCTAGGTCGAACAGCTTGCCGCTGCCGAGGTCGTCGAGGTTATAGGCCACGCCGGAGACATACTCGGTGCCGAGGTTCCGTGCGGCGATATTGCCGATCCCGAGTCGGACCTGGTTGGCCAGGTCGATGTTCGGACCGAGGCTGAACTCCGCCCCGCCGCCGGTGATGGTGAAGGCGTTGATCGAGGCGATGGCCTG
>CAZJCN010000043.1:0-14594 GCA_964544195.1 uncultured Phycisphaeraceae bacterium
TCGATCAGACACTAACGCCGTACCCCGAGATGTATCAGAAGTTCGGCCGATCCGTCACCGCCACCTACACCACCGAAAGCCTGCCCGACCTCGGCGGCGATCACGACGGCCTGACCGTCACCGTCACCGTCACCGACAACTTCGGGCGGACGTGGAGCGTCACCCGGTTTATCCAGGAGCCTGCCTCGTGAGGCATAGCACGCGATATCTGGGCCTGACACTCGTCGAGCTGTTGATGGCGTTGACCGTCACCGCACTGATCGGTGCCGCGATCGCCTCCATGCTCTCTGCGGTGACCTACGGCACGTCGAGCACGCACGACCTGCGCTCGCTCGTAGCCAAGAACAAGACTCTTAGCGCCCGCTTCACCGCCGCCGTGCGACAGTCCAGACAGGTGCTCGATTCAGGCAACGATTACCTCGTCCTATGGACCGAGGATCTCAATGGCAGCGACGCGCCCGACCTGCTCGAACTGCAACGCATCGAACGCGACAGCGCCAATAACACGCTCACGTCCTACACCCCCGACCCCAACGCCACGGACGTGGCTTACGACCTTGAGAACGACGACTTCGACACCATCACGACCAACCTGATCGCCAACGGCGATCTCGTCGGAGAGCTGTGGGGCAACGACGTCGCCGGCTTTGCCGTCGCGCTCGACCAGCCCGACCCGCTCGACGCCACGCTCATCAGTTACCAGCTGACCCTGACCGCCGGCGGCATGTCGGACGTGTCGGTCAATGCCGTGTCACTGCGTGATTGAACGAGGGAAGATGCGATGAACCGATCCATACATCACGCACATCAACGGGCCGACCGCCTTTGTCGACGCCTGCCCTCCCCGCGCCGACGCGGTGTCGCCATGCTGCTGGTCCTGATCGCGGTCACGATCGCCACGATCCTGTCGATGTCGTTTCTTTCCTCACAGGCGACGACCCACGGCGTGGCGCAGAACGTGCAGAAACACGCCCAGGCCCGAAGCGTGGCCGAGTCCGCCCTCGTCGCCGCCATCCACTACGTTCAGACCGATTCCAACTTCCGCTCCGACAAGACCCACGGCCAATGGGCCACCAATGTCTCATTCAACGGCGGCACGTTCGATATCTACGGCTACGACGGGCTGGATACCGACGGCGACGGCGTGGTGGATGACACCGACGGCGACCTTGCCGACGACCCTAACGACCCCGTCACCCTCACTGTCGTCGGCTACTACGACGGCGTCAGCCACACCGTGCATGCCCAGGTCACGCCGGGCGGGGGCGGTTTCGCTCAGACCGTGTTGATGGTGGTGGATGATGCGCAGTCGCTTGATACTCGTGAGACACAGCGACGCGATCTGATGCAGGACTGGGGCTGGGCTGTCAATATCATCCAGGACAGCGATTCACAGGCGAACTACAACGCCGCGCTGGCCGATGCCGATGTCGTGTTGATCCCGGAAACGGTCAACGCCTCATCGGTCGGCACCAAGCTCAAGGGAACCAGCCTGGGCGTGGTGACCGAAGAACCCGCCCTGATCGACGATTTCGGGATCGCCTCGTCATACGCCACCTACAACGACGATGCCTGCCAGGTCATCCAGAACAGCCACTACATCACCTCGGCATTCAGTACCGGTTCATTGACGGTCGCGACAACGACCGGGGCGATGGGTCGGCCGTCCGGGTCGTTGGCCTCTGGCGCGACCACACTCGCGAACGCGCCCGGTGGGGGAGCAGCCGCCGTGGTGGCGGTCGAAACAGGGGCCGCGCTTTATGGCAGCGGGATCGCCGCCGGTCGGCGTGTGACGCTCCCGACCGGGCCGTTCTCGGTCGATGACCTGTCCGACGACGGCAAGACACTTCTGGAGCGTGCGCTGACCTGGGCCGGCGGAGGCGACGCGGACAACTTCCTGGCCGGGCACTGGACACTGGATGAAGGTCAGGGACTGACCGTCTACGACAGCAGCGGCAACGGCCAGCACGGCCCCATCACCGCCGGGTCGCCCAGCACTCAGTGGACACAGGGCCAGGTCTTCGGCGGGTTGCGCTTCGACGGCTCGGGTAATGGATTTATCCGTATCCCCGACTCCGACGTACTCGACCTGTCCGACGAAGGAACACTCTCGGCCTGGATCTACCTCGAAGGCTACAAAAACTTCATGGGCATCATCCATAAAGGCGAGTTCCGAGACTGGTCGGACGAAGCCTACAGCCTTCAGTTCTGGACCAACCGAAAACTCGCCATCACGTTCACCACCGCGACGGGCACGAAAAAACTGATCGGGAATCAGAAACTCCAGAACGGCCAGTGGTATCACGTCGCCGGGACCTGGGGCCCCAACGGCATGGCGCTGTACGTCAACGGTGAACTGGACGCCAGCAACAACATCGCTGCCGTCGGCGTGCCATCGATCGGGTCGGTCCAGATCGGATCACAGCTGTCTGAAAACTACAACAGCTACTACAAGAACCTGCCCTTCATCGGCATCATTGACGACGCCCGCATCTATCGGCGAACACTTACCGCGGACGAGATCCGCGCCCAATACGAACAGGCGATCGGGTCAGACGATACCCCTCAGCTCATCGCGCTTTATGAGTTCGAAGAGGTGACGCCCCCCGTACCGGCTCCGGTCGGACACTGGAAGCTCGACGACAGCGCCGCCGGCGGAAGTGGGGGCGGGATCGCCGGTGCCGGAACTGTTCAGATCAAGAAAAACGCCTACATCGACAGCTACGACGCCTCGCTGGGGGCCTACGGCAGCGGTGGCAACCTCGGCAGCGACGTCGTTCTCGGCTCCAACACCACCGCCAGCGGCGATATGGATATCGACAACAAGGCGGTCATCAAGGGAGACGTCTACGTCGGTGTCGGCGGCAACCCCAACAGCGTCATCACCGGCGGAAACGGGATCACCGGCAGCAAGCAGGCCTTGAGCGATCCGATTACCTTCCCGACGCTCTCCGCACCCTCCGGCATGCCGCCCAGCCAGGGCGACAAGTCCCTCTCCGGCAACATCACCTGGAACTCCGATCTGACGTACGACGACCTGGAAATCACCAAGAATGCCAACATCACCGTCAACGGCAACGTCACCGTCCACGTGACCAAGTCCTTGATCGCCAAGGGTAACGTGTCCCTGACTATCCCGTCAGGCTCAAGCCTGACACTCTATGTCAAGGAAGATGTCAAGTTTGAAAAGAACAACAACATCAACGGCGACAGCGCTGCGACCAATCGGCTCACGCTCATTCAATACCTGCCCGGCAAAACCGTCACGCTCGAGAAAAACAGTGTCTTTGCCGGCCTGATCGATACCGAAAGCAAGATCGTCATTAAAAAGAATGCCGACTTCTACGGGGCCATGCGCGCACAGGATGAAATCCTGTTTGAAGAAAATACCAGTATCCATGTGGATGTCAGCATGGCCGACCTTGTCACCGGCGGGGCGTCATCCGTGACGGCCACGGACGAAACCGGCCTGAACGACGGGACCGGCTACGGCGGTGTCACCGCACAGGTGCAGGGCCACGGCGACGGCGGGACCGCCTTCCAGTTCGACGGCAACGATGACTACGTCCTGATCCCGCACGACCCCAGCTACCTGCTCAACAGCGGGGCCGTCAGCCTCTGGTTCAAGGCCGATTCCCTCTCGGGACATACCGGCATCTTCTCCAAGGACTCCCAAAACTACGACACCGGCGGGCACCTGCACATCTACACCGACGGAAGCACCCTCAAGGCCCGCATCCAGAGCACCAACAACAGCTACACCCTCCAGTCCTCCGGCCTGACGACCGGGCAGTGGTACCACGTCGTCGTCAGCTTCGGGACCGGCGGGTTCAAACTCTACCGCAACGGTGTCCTCGTCGATTCCGATTCCTACACCGGCGGCATCGGCTCCAACTCCGGCGGCATCGGCAACCACGAGCCGATCGTCCTCGGAGCCAATACCTGGATCAGCGACGACCTCCAACACACCCCGCTCATCGGGTACTTCGATGGCTCGATTGATGAAGTGCGTTTCTACGATCAGGCGCTCAATGACGCACAAGTCGCGGAGCTGTATGCCGACACTGATCCGTCGGCCGGGCCCGCTACCGTCGTCTATGACACCAGCGGTTACGGAGCGCCTTTGAACCTCGACATCGAAGACCCCGCCAAGGTCACATGGGAACCCGGCGGGGGGCTGACATTCACCAGCCCGACACGCGTCAGCTCGCCCACGTCCGCTCTCAAGCTCTACAACGCGCTGACCGCCACCAACCAGCTCAGCCTCGAAGTGACGTTCACGCCCGCCAACGTCAGCCAGTCCGGCCCGGCGAGGATCGTCTCCTACTCCGGCGGGTCCTCCACACGCAACTTCACCTTCGGACAGGACGGCGACGCCTACGTCACACGGCTGCGCACCGATACCACCACCAGCAACGGCACACCCGAAGCAGACTCCGGCTCCGTCCTGACCGCAGGCGTGCAGGAGCACGTCATCGTCTCCTACGACGGCGCCAACATCACCATGTACCGCGCCGACGGATCGTCCACGACGCTGGCTCGCACCGGCGACTTCAACTGGGACAACTCCTTCAAGTTCATGTTCGGCGACGAGATCGACGGCGGGCGTGAATGGCTCGGCACGCTGCACCGCGTAGCCATTTATGACAAGGCCTTCAATCAGACCCAAGCCAACAACGTCTTCGCCGGCAACGAACCCGGCGACGGCTCGGCTGCGGGCGAAGGGAGTGTCAACTGGGTCGAACCCTGATCCGATACCCTCGGCCTGTTATTTCAGGTCCGACGGGTCGTACACCCACTGCTCGATCGTCCGCGCGGTGTCGGCGTCGGCCAGTTCCTCAGGCTTGAACCACAACGCCAGCTCACGCTCGGCAGACGCTTCGCTGTCTGAGCCGTGGACCAGATTGAACCCGCCCGACATCCCGAAGTCGCCTCGGATCGTGCCCGGGTCGGCCTTGCGACCGTTGGTCGCGCCGATCAGCGTCCGGCAGACCGTCACCGCTTCCAAGCCGCGGATCGCCAGCACCATCACCGGCGAACTGGTGATGAACTTGATCAGTCCCTCGTAGAACGGCTTGCCCTTGTGTTCTGCGTAATGCTGCTCGGCCAATTCCTTCGGAACCATCATCAGCTTCGCGCCGACGATCCGAAGCCCTTTCCGTTCAAAACGCTGAAGGATCTGCCCGGCCAACCCGCGCTGGATCGCGTCGGGCTTGAGTATGATCAGGGTCGTCTGCATCGTTTGGCTCTCTCTCGGTCAGGGGTAAGGTAGGTCTGTTGTGTGGGGTGCGTGTTATCCCTGATCCGCCCGCTCTTTTCAACCCGGTCGACATAACCAACCCCGCACGATGCCCGAACGACAGCATGCGGGGTTTCAGCAATACTCGTAAGTCAAAAGGTAGCGCAGCGGGGGAATCAGCCTTCCCACAGCCCGAGCATCGGGCCGGCGATCTGCCAGTTCGTATCGGCCTGTGGATCGAGCCGGATCGCCTGACCAAACACAAGCCTGTCCATCTCCCAGACCGTGTTCGCGCCCGTGGCGGTGTTGCGCCAGAGGATGTCCGCCTTGCCGTCACCGGTGTAGTCGGCGACCTGTGCGATCTGCCAGTCCGTGTTGCGCACCGTCTTGATCCGTTGCAGGCCGACGTTGCGCGTCCCGTTCATCTGCCAGATCATGTTTTTGCCGCTGTTGCTGTTGCGCCAGAGGATGTCGGCCTTTCCGTCGCCGGTGAAGTCATCTGCGCCGACGATCCGCCAGGCGCGGTTGCTCAGGCGTTTGACCCGGTGGTTCTGCACGTGGTTCGTGCCGTTCATCTCCCAAACCAGGTTTCGGCCGTTGCGCGTGTGACGCCAAAGGATGTCGTTGTTCCCGTCGCCGGTGAAGTCCGCTATCCCCCCCACGACCCAGCGCAAGTTACCTACGGTCGGCAGGTCGGTCCGCGTTGAAGCGGCGCCGTTGGTCACCTGTTCGAGATAGTTTCGGCCGTCGGCGACGTTGCGCCACAGCGTGTCCGCCAGCCCATCGCCGGTCAGGTCACCCACCGCCACCGGCCGCCAGTTCGTATCCGCTTCCACGCCGCCGACTGCATTCGAGCCTTGCAGCGAAGTCCCGTTCATCGACCAGAGGCTGGCCTGCCCGGTGCTGAGGTTGCGCCAGAGGATGTCGGGCTGATCGTCGCCGTCGAAATCGCCCGACACGTCGTCGCCGTTGCCCGGGTCGGCAGGGGGATCAGCCGGCGGATCGGCCGGTGGATCTGCAGGGGGATCGGCTGGCGGATCAGCAGGTGGATCGGCGGGAGGATCGGCAGGTGGTGGCGCAGCACCGCTGAAATTGCCGGAGGAAATCGACCCGCTGGCCGTGACGGTATCACCCGCCGCGTTGATCGCCGTGTACGTCCACGACCCCGTCGCGTTATCCGACAGCGTGATGCGCGCGATCGTAAATGTGCCGGTGTCGCTCGTGTCGATGTTGTACCAGGACACGTCCAGCTCGGTGTCGTCGAATTGCAGCACATCACCGCCCACATCACCCCCGGCCCCGGCGACGGCGGGACTGGTTACGTCACCCCCCACCGCCGTATCAAACTCCAGCTCGGGGATCACCGCATAGAACGCCGGGTTGGTCTTGACCATGCTGCCCGACGCCTGCTGATAAATCGTGCCGCTGCTCAGTGTCAGCAACATCGCCGCCGCGGTCCAGTCTGACGTGGACGTGACCTGCAGGTCGAACGTGTGGTACCCGCTCAATACCGCGCTGTTGTCCACCGTCACAAAGCCCGCGCTGATCGAGCCGGACAGCAGCAGCCTTGGTTCCAACGGCTGGAGCATCGGCGGGGGGAGGTGTCGATCTGTGGATCGCCCGTCACGCATCATCAACCGAATCGGCCCGACCGCTTGCCGACTTCGGTTGTCAGTAGAGATAAATCGCGGATTATCGGGGCGCGTGCGTATTCTGCCGGTCAGTCAATCCGGGCAACGGTGATGCCCGATAAGACCGCGTCTGGAGGATCGCATGGCTTAGCCGATGTCAGGCTTCCCATAGCCCGAGAACCGGGCTGGCGGGTTGATCGTCCAGATCGAGCTGCGCGGGCAGCGCCAGGCCGCCGACCAGGGAAGTGTGATTCATCTCCCAGACCGTGTTGGCGCCGGTCGTGGTGTTGCGCCAGAGGATGTCCGTGACGCCGTCGCCGGTGTAATCCGCCAGGGCCGCGATTTGCCAGGCGGTGTTGCGGACGCGCTTGAGTCTGTGGGTCTGGACGAGATCCCCGCCGTCCATCTCCCACACCACGTTTTGACCTTTTTTCACGTGGCGCCAGAGGATGTCGTCCTTCCCGTCGCCGGTCAGGTCAGCGATCCCGGCCGAGGCCCAGTTCACGTTCTTCAGGGACGGTAGAGCGACGGCCTGAACCATCGTTGTCTGATTCATCGTCCAGACGGTGTTTCGTCCGTTTTGCAGGTTCCGCCAGAGGATGTCGTCGTCGCCGTCGTTATTCAGGTCACCGACGCCAGCAACCTGCCATTTCTGACTGACCAACGTCGGCAGGGCGATCGCGCGGACGAAGGTGGTGTGGTCCATCTCCCAGACGCTGTTGCGTCCGTCACGGGTGTTGCGCCAGAGCAGATCGTTCTTCCCGTCGCCGGTCAGATCACCGGTGCCCACGAGTTTCCAGTCCGTGTTGCGCAGCCGTCGGACCCGGGTTTCCGTCACAAAGTCGAGGCCGTCCATCTGCCATACGGCATTGCGCCCGGTGCGTGTGCCGTGCCAGAAGATGTCCGCCTTGCCGTCACCGGTAAAGTCCCCGTCTACAGCAACCGGATCAGGAGGGGGTGGAGGAGGTGGTGGTGGGGTAAGGGCGAGTTGACCTTGGCTGAACGTGACATCCAGCGACAGGAAAATATCCGCTGCGGCATTGATCAGCTTCAGCGACCACGTCCCGGCCGCGTCGTCCGACAACGTGATGCGGGCCAGGTGAACCTGACCGACATCGTCCGTTGCCGTGTCAATCCAGCTGACGTCCAGCTCTTGCGTATCGAACCGCAACCCGTCGCCGAACACATCCCCCGCGCCGCCGATCACCATCACCGCGTTGTCGTTCGCAGACAGGTAGGTATCGAACTCCAGCGTCGGGAAGGCGTCGAAAAACCCCGGATTCGGCGCGGTGTCTCCCCCGACCGGGTCTTGGTAGATGCTGCCCTGCGACACGGTCATCAACATCGCCGCGCCGGTCCAGTCGCTGGCCGAGTCGGCGATCAGGTCAAACGTTTTGTACCCCGGCAGCGCCCCGCCGTGGTCCACCGCCACGAACTCGGCCGACAACGATGCCGACAGCAGCCATCGGTCTTCCAACGGCTCCAGACCCACAGAGGGCCGATCACTCAGGCTGTGGCATAATCGTTGCGGCAACGTGTCCGTCCCACCATAAAAAAACAGAACCTGGCCCCACCCCTTCATCGGGACGGAAACACCACCCCGGCCGAGGATCGCCCGGTGTTTAATCATGGCCGATCCTTGGAGAAAAACAAGCCCGAAGTCACATCAATCTCATCCCGCTCCCCGCTTCATGCGCCGCCAGGTCGCCTATTATCGGCCGATCAGCACCGGCAGTCGTCGACGACCCCAGCGCCCCGGGCTGTCCTCGAACACCCCCGGCAACGGTGTCCCGCAGTTCCGACACGACCCGCCCTCCACCTCATAAGCCCCCAGTTGGTACCAGTCCCGCTCGATCAGCAATAGCCCGCACACCGGACAATACGTACTCTCCCTCGCCGGATCGTGCACGTTCCCCACGTACACGAATTTCAATCCCGCCTCCAACCCAATCTCCCGCGCACGGATCAGCGTCGCATGCGGAGTCGGCGGCTTGTCCTTCATCTTGAAGTCCGGGTGAAACGCTGTGAAGTGCAACGGCACCTCGTCGCCCAGGTTTTCACATACCCAGTCACACAGCGCCCGCACCTCGTCGTCCGAATCGTTCTCGCCCGGGATCAACAGCGTCGTGATCTCGAACCACACGTCCGTCTCACGCTTGAGATAAACCAGCGTGTCCAATACCGGCTGCAGGTGCGTCTGCGTCAGCTTGCGGTAGAACGTCTCCGTGAACGCCTTGAGGTCCACGTTCGCCGCGTCCATGTGAGCGAAGAACTCCCGCCTCGCCTCCGGCTCGATATACCCGGCCGTGACCGCCACCGTCTTCAAGCCTCTCGGCCTTGCCGCTTTGGCGATGTCGATCGCGTACTCCGCCCAGATCACCGGGTCGTTGTACGTAAACGCGATACTCCGGCAGCCGTACGCCTCAGCCGTCTCCGCGATCGCCTCCGGTGACGCCTTCGATGCCAGCGTGTCCATCTCTCGGCTCTTGGAGATATCCCAGTTCTGACAGAACTTGCACCCGAGGTTGCACCCCGCCGTCCCTAGTGACAGCACCGCCGTGCCCGGCAGAAAATGGAACAACGGCTTCTTCTCGATCGGGTCAATACAGAACCCGCTGCTCCGCCCGTAGGTCGTCAGTACCAGCTCCCCGCCGTGGTTCGCCCGAACAAAACAGAACCCACGCCCGCCTTCGGGGATCTGGCAGCGCCGCGGGCACAGTGTGCACACCACCTTCCCGGTTTCAGGATGGCGGTGCCACCATCGGGCTTTGTATTCGTGGTCGCCGGGCATCGTCACACCCGTTTCGAAAGGAAACCATCGTGATCCGCTATATGCCGGCTCATTATAGCCCGCACCTCGGCCAACCCGACGTTTTTTTGCCCCGAATCGTGGATATAACCTCAAACCCTGCCTAGGATTGAATCCAAGGAAAAACGGACGACGGACCGCGGATAACTACATACATTGGCTGATACACACCCCATGCGACAGGTTAACGACGCCACCGACCTCAACGGCCGCCCCCTCGAACGCGGCGACACCGTCACCACCATCTGCGGCGGAACCACCGGCCGAATCAAGGACATCGTCACCGAAGACGGCACCCGATTCATCGAGATCCGACCGCTTCACCGCGCCACCGGCAAAGGCGTCTGGCACGCCGCCGACCGCGTCCTCTGGCTCTCCAGCGCCGGACGCAAGACCGCCAAACCCAAGCCCGCCACCGCCGGCAAGGCCCGGGTTAACCGGCCCGCGATCAGGGCTAAGTCCAGCTCAGGAAAAAGGTAACCTACAATCATCGGGGCCCCCGGCCGTCCGGCTTGAATTTTTACCCATCCTGACATTGAGAACCCGCACCCCCGTGGGTAGCATATAGCCCTATAAAACAACACCCGTAATCTCAGCAGGCCGAACCGGGCCTGTTATCCGTACCAGCAAGAACCATGAACCGCAGCCACGGGACAACCCGACGTCGGCAACCGCTCAGCTTGGGGCAGGTGGTCGGCTTTGCCTCGCTGGTCATGATCATCTGCCTCGGGTTCCTGCTTCGGCCACGCACCACCAGCCAACCCGGCCAACACGCCGTCTCCCTCACCCGGGTCACCGCCGTCAAGCCGGACACCCCCGCGCCCGCGGCGATCGCCGTAACCCCCACACGCACCTCACCAGCTCAGTCCGCCTTCCCGTTGAAACCCGAAACGCAGGCCCAGGCACCTGAGCCGATCGCCTACTTCGACGGCCGACCGCTGCGCCGCGTCAAACAACTGACCATGCTCACCACCGCCTACAGCCCGGACGAACGGTCCTGCGGCAAGTGGGCCGACGGCTTCACCGCCAGCGGGTACAGCGTCTGGACCAACGGCATGAAACTCGTCGCCGCCGATACCCGCATCCTTCCCTTCGGCACCCTCGTCAGTATCCCCGGCTACAACGACGGCAAGCCCGTCCCCGTCCTCGACCGCGGCAGCAAGATCAAGGGCTACCGCCTCGACCTGCTCTACCCCACGCACGAAGCCGCGCTCAAGTGGGGCGCCCAACGCCTGACCATCGACGTCTGGGAATACGCCGACTGATCCGGTTTCATTCAATACATGCATAAAAAAAACAGCCCCGCACTCCGTTGCGGGGCTGTGAAGGGATGTCGCACCATCTGTCTGGCGCGGTGGGTGGGTCCAAAGTCGTGTCAGGCGGTCTGCTTCGCCTGACGGTTGAAAACGTACAGCAGCACGCCGAAGGCGAACAGCCCGACCAGCCCGTTCTGGCCCAGGCTCGAAATCAGCCCGGTGATGTTGGCGACCACGTCCTGCCCGAAGAAGCTGGTCGTCCCGAACAGGATCTGCACCAGCACCGCGATCGCGATCAGGCTGATCCCCAGCTCGATCGCCATCCCAATGACGCTCCGCACGCTTGTGATAACTTCTTTCATTATTTGCTCCTTTCATCAGGGAACCGGAAGCCCTGGGCGGTCCAACTGCCCGCCCACGCGGCGGCCGGCATCGCCCGGGCTCACACCCCCGACAGGGCCACACGCCCCGTGTCCATACCCCTCTTGTCGTGCATCCGGGTCCGATAGCCTTAAGTTTTTCCGGAAAAACTTTCTTTAAATCAATGCATGTCACAATGTAATAAGAAGTTGCGCCTTGCTGCGACGTCCCTGAAGTGCCGGCCCAGGGTTCCGTTTCGGCGCAACGTCTCTGCCCGAGCCCGTGCTTGTTTCATCCGCAGCCAGAGAACGCGATTGATATGCTCATTTAGTCTTGAGTCACCCGATCCGCTTACCGTAACCACGGCGAAGCACCGATCCGGCACCCCATAATCCCATCATCCCCAATACACTCGGCTCAGGGATGCCGGCCACGCCCGGCGGCGTCCCGGCGTTCCAGTTGCCAAGGATAAGATTCAGGTCTTCGATGCCGACATACCCGTCATTCGAAGGGTCACCCTGCAAAGGATCGCCTATGGTGACCCCTTGATTCCAGTTGTTCAAAACGATATTCAAATCATCAATACCGACAAATCCGTTGCCATTCAGATCGCCACGAAGAAATGCGATGGCGTCGAAGCGAGCAAGCACGTCAGCCGGTGAGAGCGCGAAGTTGTCGAACTGAAGCAGTGCGATTTGTCCAAGCAGACCCGATCCGATGAAAGGAAGATCGCCCACGCCTCCGTTACCGCCTAAGCCGGCACCCGCAATGCCACCAAGCCCAGCCTCATCGAAACCGTCCCAGTCCATCGGATCGGTACCGTTCACCCCATTGACGCGGGCAACCTCTTGCCCATTGATGTAGATCGCGGCGTAACGATCGGCTGGATCATCGTTGAGGACCGATACGATCTGTACGTACTCCGCAGTTGGATCGATACCTGCGCCGAACGGTGCGTTCACGGTCAGGCTTGTTCCATCTTCATCAAGAAGACGGAATCGCAGATCATCATGCAGGCCGTCAGCGTCAGCGTCACCAAGTGTCAACGACAGGCCTTTTATCGCATCTCCAGACTCAAACAGAATACGGTTCTGAATCAAATCATCCAGTTTGACCCACATCTCAATGCTTGCCGAATGATCAATGTCTCGGGTCGTTGAGTCAATGCTGGCGACATGAAAAAACTTTCGCCTCATCATCTCGCCTGTATTAAAGTCAAATGCCTGTCCGGGTAATCCCCCCATCGAACTATTGACGGGGATGGTGCCCAGAGGCGATGGAGAGGATGATTCCCACAGTTCGCGGAAGAGATAATCGTGATTCGTGGTGGAACGCCACCCATTCGGTATTGTGCCGGGTTGATCGGCGTTCCATTGGATCGATACATTTTCAGCGACATCATAGGGCAAGGAAGCATCGACTGCGTCTAGCCAGGCCTCCAGTTTGGCGAGCAGTTCGTTTGTCTTTTGCGGCATGGCATTCGCAAGGTTCAATGCCGAATTAGGGTTTTGGCTCTCGGTAATATTCTGACTGAGGTTAAAGAGAAACAGTTGGTCGGGTTGACCCGGTTCTCCATACACTTTCACAAGCTTGAAATCGCCGTCTCGGATCGCAGATGCAGGTACATAGTGTGTGCTGTGAAAAAACAGTTCGCCATTGGGACCGTAAGCACGCTGAAGGTTGTTCATGTTGGCCGGTAATACACCCCCGTTGTGAAGGATAGGCAACAGGCTTGTTCCTTCGATGCCGTCCGGCAGCGGTTCAGTGGCACCGACAAGCTCGGATATGGTCGGGAACAGATCCATGCCGATGACGGGTATGTCACTGACTGTTCCAGGTACGATGCCGGGGCCTTTTACGATAAACGGAACACGGAGCCCGCCTTCCCAAACCCGACCCTTTCCGGAATATAACGGGTCATTGTTAGTGGCAAAACTGGTATCAAGACCACCATTATCTGATGTGTAAAAAATGTAAGTGTTGTCTTGTATGCCCAGATCTTGAATCTTCTGGAGAAGTTGGCCTATACCTGTGTCGAGCTCCTCGTTCATCGCAGCATAAACAGGGTCGGTGTGCCGGACGCCCGGTGTAAGATTGCTGTATTTATCAATCGTGGGCTGCGTAGCAAGGATAGGGGTGTGGTCGGCCTGATAAGACACCTGTAGAAAGAACGGCCGAGCCTGAGTGACGCTCATTTCCATGAAGCTCATGGAGAGATTGGTCAGGACTGTCGTTGCCTTGGGGTCGAGAATCGGGTCGGCTGGCTGCCTGCCACCTTCATCATAACCTTGTTGTTTGAAATTCTGTACGCCAACGTTGAGGTGCCACTTGCCGTAATGAGCGGTACGGTAGTTTGGGTTCGCTTGTTTGACCCGCTCCGCAATCGTAACTTCATTTAGCGGAACACTCGTCCGAGGCATAGGAGGCGTTAAGGGATAGAGGCTCTGATGCGCCGGGAACCTGAAATTGTTAATGTCTCCAGACTCGACGTTGGCAGTAATTTGTAGCTGGGCTGGGCTTTTGCCGGTCTGAATCGCTGAACGGGATGGAGCACACACTGGAGCAGGCGAATACGCATTGCTGAATCGCATCCCGCCCGCCGCAAGTAGTTCCAGATTGGGTGTTAGATAATAATCGCTTTTGGATTCCGGGATACCGGGGTCCATATGAATCGACGTATCGGTCCAACCCTGATCGTCGGTCAGGATCACGATGATGTTGGGTTGGGCCTGCGCGTGACACACGTTGCCTGCCAACACTCCCGTGAGTGACAATATCAACACAACAGCCGAGGCATATGGGTCAAATCTCCGGCAGTCGGCACAATGGCGTTCAGGCATGGCTGCTCCCCCTTAAGGTGTTCGCATATACAGCAACTATGCCCACATCTTAAAACAAGAAATGCAATATAATATTAGCATATATTGATTAACTGCAATTGATTAATCATAGTGATTACACAAGAAGGGGTTGCATGGCATGGGTGGTCTGTTCAATACCAAGCTGTGAGATGGTTGTGTGATCGGACGGCCTCTTCAGTTCGATAGATGTCCTCAAGACGCGCACAAAACGTGCATCCCACGGCGGTAAATCCGTGCGCGACACGAAAATCGTTACCCCTTGCGCCACCAACACATCGCACAGCACGGAGCATTGAAAAGGCCGTCTTCGTGCGCGCAAACGCGGCTTTTCATCCAATAGTGGAGGCACGACGAAAAGATGAAACGATGATGCGTCATTCTTCTTCGTGTCTGCCGACAAGTTCACGCCGGCGTGGCCGGCTGTCGCTGAGTATCCGT
>CAZJCN010000044.1:0-5446 GCA_964544195.1 uncultured Phycisphaeraceae bacterium
CCGGGCGGGTCGATTACAATCCCGAGGATGAAGCGAACCGCCCTGCTGCTGCTTGTATCGGCGAGCCTGTTCACCGTCGGCTGTGTCCAGCGGACGATCAGCATTACCAGCGATCCGCCGGGGGCGTTGGTGTATCTGAATGATCAGGAGGTCGGGCGAACGCCGGTGACGGTGCCGTTCACGTTTTATGGTGTGTACGACGTGCGGCTGGAGGCGGAGGGGTATCAGCCGTTGTGGACTCAGCAGCGAGCGGTGGCGCCGTGGTGGGAGACGCCGGGGATCGACCTGTTCGCGGAGGCGGTGCCGGACGGCAAGGTGGAGCTTCAGTGGCATTTTCAGATGCAGCCTCAACCGCCTGCGGAGGAAGTCGATGCGGATGTTCTGTTGGATCACGCCAGGCAGATGCGAGCGTTGACCGACCGGGCGGCTCGAGACGACGCGTCGGCGGATGACGAGGCGAAGTAACCCGTTCTGACAGCACGGTCCAGCCATGCACGAACCGATCCGATTTTCATCACGAGACGAACCCGACGAGGTTCTGGACGAGGCCGAGGCTGAGGTTCGGCCGACGAAGCTGGACCTGAAGAAAGACACGGCGTTGACGATTCATTGGTCGGACGGTCGGGTGTCGGTATATCCGATCGCGTACCTTCGGAAGATGTCGCCCTCGGCCGAGGCCCGTGAGTTGCGCAAGGAGATGGAGCGGAACCCGCTGACGGTGTTGCCGGCCTCGGCGCAGTCTTCGGGCCCGCTGACGGCGGTCGGCATCGAACCGGTGGGCCGATACGCGGTGCGGATCCGGTTTTCCGACGGCCACGAGACGGGGCTTTACAGCTGGCGTTACCTTCGCCGGATCGATCCGTCGCGATCATGAGGGGGCCGAGTTCTGACTTGACGGCGCCGCGGGATACATATAAAGACTCTTTTGTATTCTAGGACACAACCTATGCGAACCATTGCCAAACTGTTCGGCCAGTCCCCGATCGTGCCGCTCCAGGCTCACATGGAGCAGGTGGCTCAGTGCGTCGACAAGATCAAGCAGATGTTCGACGCGCTGCAACAGGGCGATCACGCGGCGATCGAGACGTTGGCCAAGGAAACCTCGAAGCTGGAGTACGAGGCCGACCAGATCAAGCACGACATCCAGAACCACCTGCCGAAGCGATTGTTCATGGCGATCGAGCGGTCACGGATCCTGGATATCCTCGCGGTGCAGGACAGTATTGCCGACAAGGCGGAAAACATCGGCGTCCTGCTCACGCTCAAGGCGCTGCGCATGCCCGAATGGTTGCGGGATGACTTCAACGCTTTCTTCGAGAAGAACCTGCAGGCATTCGACAACGCCCGAGCCATCATCAATGAACTTGACGAGCTGATGGAAACCGGATTCGGCGGCGACGAAGCGGAGCGCGTCCTGAGGATGGTTGAACAGGTCGCTCAATATGAGCACGAAGCGGACAAGGCCCAGCACGATCTGCTCAAGCGCGTGCTGGCGCATGAGTCCGATCTCACTACGGGGGACTTTTTCCTGTGGACCAAACTGTTCAAGCAGGTCAGCGGGCTGTCGAATCTTTCGGAACGGCTTGCCAATCGGGTTCGCAGGACATTGGAACTGAAAAAATAACCACCCGCACCCACCCTCAGTCTACCCGGAGACCCCATGGGGACCGAAGCGATCATTCTCACCGCACTGGCCATGGCTTTCGGGCTGTACATGGCCTGGAATATCGGCGCCAACGACGTCGCCAACGCTATGGGGACGAGCGTCGGCTCGGGCGCGTTGACCCTGAAACGGGCGGTCATCCTGGCCGCGATCATGGAGTTTACGGGGGCGTTCTTCGTCGGCCCGCACGTCACCGAGACCGTTCGCAAGGGCATCATCGACACCAACCTTTTCCTGCAGGACCCCGACGGGGCGAAAATGCTCTGTTACGGCATGCTGGCGGCGCTGCTGGCCGCCGGTGCCTGGCTTCAGATCGCCTCGTATTACGGCTGGCCCGTCTCGACGACTCACTCGATCGTCGGGTCCATCGTCGGTTTCGGCTGCGTGTATGGCGGGCTGGAGGCGGTGGACTGGTTCGGCGGCAACGGGTTCAGCATCCTGACCACGCTCGGCGGCAAGGGCGGTGTGTCTTCGATCGTCGCGAGTTGGGTGGTGTCTCCGGTACTTTCCGGAGCCATCGCGTATTTTGTGTTCCGCTTTATTCTGCGTCGTATCTTTTACCGGCCGGACCCGATCGTCGCGGCACGGTTCTGGACGCCGTGGCTGGTTTTTCTCGTGATGATCACGATGATGCTGGTCCTGTCTTTCAAGGGGCTCAAGCCGTTCTGGAAGGATAACTTCGGGCTGAAGCCGACGGACCCGATGCCGTTGACCATAGGTTTGATCGCCTCGATGGTGAGCGGGATCCTGGGAGCCCTGATTTCTCGCAAGCTGGTGTGGAAGATCCGTTCCGACGACCCGGCCCTGTCCCGTCTGCAGGCGGATCTTTACACCGCCCGGGCCATGAGCAAAGCCCTGATGCACCTGCGCCGGGTGCGCAGCACCGCGGTGGGTGAAGCCAAGGAGCAGGCCCAGCGTGCCCTCGATGAGGCGGAAGCCCTGTACAAACAGGTCCGGGACCGTACCCGTGGCAACACCGACAGCCATATCTACCACAACGTCGAGCGGATCTTCGTCTACCTGCAGATCATCAGTGCCGCGTTTGTGGCGCTGGCCCATGGATCAAACGACGTGGCGAACGCGATCGGTCCGATGTCCGTGGTCGTGGAAACCGCGCGGGACATGAAGATCCCGGAAAAGACGTCGGTGCCGTTGTGGGTGCTCGCGGTCGGCGGGGTCGGGATTGTCGTGGGGCTGGCGATCTGGGGCTGGCGTGTCATGCAGACGGTCGGCAAACGGATCACCGAGCTGACCCCGTCGCGTGGGTTCTGTGCCGAGTTCGCCGCGGCCCTGACAATCCTGATCGCTTCGGTCTATAAACTGCCGATCTCGACGACGCACACGCTGGTCGGGGCCGTGTTGGGGGTGGGGCTGGCGCGTGGCATCGGGGCGTTGAACCTCAACACCGTTCGGGACATCATCGCGTCGTGGATTATCACCATCCCGGCCGGTGCCGGATTGGCGATCCTGTTTTACTACGGCCTGCAACTGGCGCTCGGTTAATACCGACACTATCAAACCCGGTGATGAAGTGAACCACCTTGGTCGGTTACGTCGACACGCTATGATTTCACCATGCGCCTTTATGTTTTTCGACACGGGATTGCGGAGCCGGCACAGCCAGGCGTGCTTGACGCCGGGCGTGAGCTGACGCCGCGTGGCTATGAGCGGACGCTGGCCGCAGCGCAGGGCCTGGCCCGGTTCGCGGATCGGCCTCAGGTCATCCTGACCAGCCCCAAGATCCGTGCCCGCCAGACGGCGGGGATCCTCGGCGATGTCTTTGACCTGGTCCCAGAAATCGTGGAGGAACTCGGCGACGGCTCGGCGGTTCAGATCATCCACATGTTGCGACATCGCGACGAGACCAGCGTCATGATCGTCGGCCATGAACCGACGCTCAGCGAAGTGATCGAAACGTTGTGTACGCAAAAGACGCTGCCCGGCTTCATCGAATTGAAGAAGGCGGCCTGTGCGTTGCTCGACGCGCCGCTCCACCCGGACGATGCGCCTGGGCCGGCCCGGCTGAAGTGGCTCTTACCGCCCCGGGCACTGCGCGCGATGGCTGACTCGAAAGACTAACCACACGCCGGCAAGATCGTTCGGGGGTTCAATCCTCGGCCTGTTTGGCGTATTCCTCGATCTCTTCCCGGGTCACCTGCAACCACTCGAGCATGTATTGCTCGTAGATTTCCTGGTGCTGGTCGATCGAGAAATCCAGCCGAAGCTCGTTGATGACCTTGGTGCCCTGCCGGATCCATTCGTTCCAGGTGTGCTGTCCGAAGTGGTCGTAGATGAACTTCCCGATCGGGCCGCGCATCGGTGGGTCGGGCAGGCGGGGCTGGGGCTGACCGGTCCGGCGGTCGAGCACCATGTCGCCGGAGGCTTCGACCTCCTGCTTACGGTCCTCGGCACTCTGGACCTCGGGCAGGGGCAGACCGAGTTTTTCCAAGAGGGAACCGATGGCTTTCTGGGGCATGACGTCGCCCCGTTCGGCGGCGACTTTGTACCCTTCGATCAGGACCGGCCCGGCCTCGGCGTCCCGGCCGAGCTTGATCAGCATCTGCCCGCGAAGCTGGTAGGCCCGGCTCATGCCGGGGTTCATCTCGATGGCCTTGGCGAAGGCCGCCTGGGCGTCCTCGTAGCGTTCGGCGTCCTTGTAGGCGTTGCCGAGGCTGAAAAAGGCCATGTCGTCCGGCGCCTCACGGGCCATCTGTTCCCACTGGGCGATACGTTCTTCGGTATTGGTGCTCATTGCTGATAGCATAGGCGTGTTTTCACGGATGCCAAGTCCACGGGGTGCACGATGCCGATCGAACGGGTTTTTCTGGGATGGGATCAGCCGGGACTTCATCGGGCGGTCGATCACCTGTTTCGCCGGTTCGGGTCTGACGAGCGGACCTGGGATCTTGGCCGGGTGCTGTTGGTCGTTCCCGCGCAGCGTGCCGGGCGCCGGTTGCTGGAACTGCTGGTCACTCGGGCGGAACAAGATGACCGCCTGCTGGTGCCGCCGCGGATCGTAACGGTCGGCTCGCTGCCGGAGGAGCTGTACGAACCGGCCACACCCCCTGCCGACGATTTACAGGCATCCCTTGCATGGGTTCACGCGCTGCGGTCCATGTCGGCCGAGGATCTGCGTCCCCTGATCCCCCACCCGCCGGACAGCCAGGCCATCTCCGACTGGTGGGCGTTGGCGAGACAGGTCCGATCGTTGCGGGACGACCTGGCGGGACACCGGATGCGCTTTGCCGATGTTCCTCGACTCAGCGCTGAGCGAGGCGTAGACCTGCGTGGCGAATCGCGTTGGGCCGTCCTGAATCAGATCGAAAAGCTGTACCTGAACACACTCGCTGAGCTGGGGCTGGCGGACCGGCAGGCCCAACGAATGGAGGTGCTGCAGCGGGATCGACTTCAATGCGACCAAACGGATCACATCGTGTTGATCGCCTGTGCGGATATCAACGACCTGGTAGCCGCTTATCTGCGGGCCGTCACGGTTCCGGTTACCTCGCTGGTCATGAGTCCGCAGGAGCACGAGGCGGGTTTCGATGAACTGGGCGTGTTCCGTCCCGGATACTGGCAAGGTCAACACGTTGACATATCGCCGGAGCAGGTGCAGTTCGTCGGCCGGGAGACTGAACAGGCGGACGAGGTCGCCGAAGTGATCGCGCAGGCGTCGAAGCAGGCGAAGGAGAGCGGAGCCGGGCTGGGTGCGGACGAGATCACGTTGGGCCTGGGGGATGAGCGTTTTGCCGGGCCGATCCGTCGAAGGCTCGGGCTGGAGGG
>CAZJCN010000044.1:5546-14453 GCA_964544195.1 uncultured Phycisphaeraceae bacterium
GCCTGGGGGATGAGCGTTTTGCCGGGCCGATCCGTCGAAGGCTCGGGCTGGAGGGGGTGCCGTCACGATCCGCAGCCGGGACGCCCGTATCTCACAGCCGACCCGCGTTGCTGCTGGGCGCCTTGAGCCGGTACAAGCAGGAACACCGCTTCGACACGTTAGCGGAGCTGCTTCGCCATCCCGACATCGACATGTTGTTACGGCGGGATGGGCATGACAAGGCTATCGGCGACTGGCTGACCCTGCTGGACAAATACGCCACCGACCACCTGCAGGGCCGGCTGACCGAGCATTGGCTGGGAAAACCCGAGCGACAAAAGCAGTTGAAAGCGGTGTACGACCGGATCGAGTCCCTGATGCCGATCCCTCCGGAGAAGCGCTTGCCTCTGCCCGAATTCAGCGAACCGATCGCGGACGTGTTGCGTCAGGTGTATGCCGACACACCATTACACGAGTACGACGCCGACGAGCGAAGACTCGCTTTCGCACTGGAGACGATCGCGGACCGGTTACGCGAGCAGGCGGAGCTGGACCCGAAAGCCAAGACCTGTCCGAATGTCACCGCGGCACAGGCGATCGCCCTGACACTCAGCCGGCTCCACGGCACGGTCATCCCCGATGAACACGACGGGCCGGCGGTCGAGCTGCTCGGTTACCTCGAACTGCCGTTGGACGATGCGCCGGTGCTGGCGATCACGGGTATGAACGAAGGATTGATCCCCGCATCACGTACAGCCGACCCGTTCCTGCCCGACTCGGTGAGGGCTGGTTTGGGTATGCGAGACAACCGGCACCGCTACGCGCGCGATCTGATGCTGCTCAACGCGATCGTGCACTCAAGACCGACCACCCGCCTGATCGCAGCGAGAACCAGCAACGACGGCGACCCGCTGAAGCCCAGCCGGCTTCTGCTGGCGTGTGATGATCCGACCCTGATCCGACGGGTGAAGGATTATTTCCAGGAAGACGCCCCGCACACACACCGAACTTCTGTCATGCGCCCCGGCGGTGCAAACCGCTTCCTGATCCCCCCGCCGCAAACAGGCCTGCCGGTCATCACGGAGTTACCCGTCACCGCGTTCAGAAGCTATCTCGCATGTCCCTACCGGTTTTACCTGCGATATGTCCTAAAGCTGGAAAGCCTGGACGACCGGGCGGTCGAGATGGACCCGATGTCGTTCGGGACGCTGACACACGCGGTGCTGCAACAGTTCGGCAACAGCGACCTGCGCGACGAAACCAACGCCGACACCATCGCCGACTTCCTCAGCGAAGAACTGAACCGGCTGGTCGAACGTCGCTTCGGCCGGGAACTGCGCCCGGCACTGCGTATCCAGACGGAACAGATGCGGCAACGGCTCCATGCGTTCGCGACCCAGCAGGCCCGGCTTGTGCAAGAGGGCTGGCGTATCAAGTACGTGGAACAGGACCTTTCGGCCGAGGTCGAGGTGGACGGGCAACCGTTTACCATCAAGGGCAAGATCGACCGGATCGATTATCACGAAACCGACGGCTATCGCATCTATGATTACAAGACCGGCGACAGCGGGAATAAGCCGGAGAAAACTCACCACACGGGGAAAGGAGAAAGCAGGCAGTGGCACGACCTGCAACTGCCGTTGTATGCCGTGCTGTGCCGACAGCTCGACATCGCTCAACCCGCGTTGGGCTACTTCAATCTGCCCAAGAAGCTTAGCGAGGTCGCCCCGGTGTTGGCCGGTTGGGGCGACGGCGATCTGGCACAGGCGTTTGCAGTGCGCGACAACGTGATACGTAACATACGCAACTGTGTCTTTTGGCCGCCGGGGGACGCCCAACGCTATCCCGACGGATTTGAGCGGGTGTGTGCGGATCATGTCATGCAACGAGAGGCCTTGATCCAATTGAGCATGCAGGCGGGAACGGGGGTGACGGGATGAGCGAACAGGCAACGATCCCCGGCTGGCCGGACGAACCGCCGCACCTGCTGATCCGCGCCTCGGCCGGGTCGGGCAAGACGTATCGTTTAAGCTCGCGGTATCTGCGCCTGCTGCGATACGGCGCTTCCCCGACGTCGATCCTGGCGACGACGTTTACGCGCAAGGCCGCCGGTGAGGTGCTCGGTCGGGTCATCACGCGTCTGGCGGAGGCGATCGACGATCCGGGTAAGCGATCGGAGCTGGCGGCGGCGACCGGGGGCGGCGAACTGACACAAGCACAATGCCTCACCATGCTGCGAAGCCTCGCCGACGCGCTGCACCGCTTGTCGGTGGTGACGATCGACGGGTTTTTCAATCGTGTCGCACGGACGTTTGCGTTTGAATTGGACCTGCCGCCGGACCCGTTGATCGTGGATGAATCGCACCCCGTCGTCGCTCGCCTGCGTGAACAGGCGATCGAGGCGATGCTCGGCGAAGCGGCGGATCAGGACGACATCCCGGGGCTGGTGACCCTGCTTCGTCAGTTCCATCACGATCACGCGGCCCGCAGCGTGACGCAGGCGTTGGACGAGATCATCACTAAAACTTATGAAATCTATCGCGAAGCCCCGGACAGTGAGGTCTGGGCGGTACTCGAACCGGGCAACAGCCTGAATGCCGACGAGTTGAAGCAGGCGATAAAACGGTTGGAAGAAGCCGTCGAAAACCTGCCCGACAACAAAAACTGGCACAAAGGGTTTCACAGCAACCTGTCCGCGGCGAAGAAGCACAACTGGGAAGCTTTTCTGAATAGCGGTCTTGCCAAAGCCCTCGCCAAAGGAGAAACCACGTATTACAGGAAAGATATCCCCAAGCCTTTGGTGAAGGTGTTTCGTCCGCTGGTGGATCATGCCAGGGTCGAGCTGATCCGCCGGGTCGCCAACCAGACCCGGGCCACGTTCGATCTGTTGTCACGGTTTCATCGGCACTACACCCGGCTGCGTCGGCAACACGGCGTGCTGCTGTTCAGCGACCTGACCCATAAGCTGGCCCGCGAGCTGCCCGGCCTGGGCGAGGGTGTCTGGGAGGACCTCTACTACCGGATCGACGGAAGGGTCAAGCACCTGCTGCTCGACGAGTTCCAGGACACGAGCCTGGCGCAGTGGGCGTTCCTCAGCCCGATCGCGCAGGAGACACGCGCCAGCGCGGAAGGCGATCGGAGCATGTTGATCGTCGGGGACGCCAAGCAGGCGATCTACGGCTGGCGCGGTGGCGTTGCGGAACTGTTCGATACCGTTGAAAAAGAACTGCAACTGGAACCGGAGAACATCCAGTCGCTGGCGCATAGCTATCGCTCCAGCCAGGTCGTGTTGGACACCGTGAACCGGGTCTTTTCCGGATTGTCTTCCTGCCCATCGCTGCTGGAGAATGATGAACAGACGGCCAAGCGGTGGGAAGGCCATTTTGAAACACATTCAGCGATCAAAGATATCCCCGGCTATGTGCGTCTTGAAACCTCTCCCGCAGAACCCGACAGTGAACAAGCGGGTTCGGACGAGTCGGACACGGACGAGGATGCTGACCTGCCATCGAGTCATGCCCGATTCGTCGCCGAGCGGGTACACGAACTGTATGACCGTCCGGGCGGAGCGGGATCGATCGGTGTGCTGGTGCGAACCAACAAGGCGGCGTCCCGATTGATTTACGAGATCGGGCAATTGGGTGTGCCGGTCAGCGGGGAAGGCGGCGGGTCTTTGTTGGATTCGCCGGCGGTTCTGGCGATGCTGAGCGCGCTGAAGATGGCCGACCACCCCGGGGACACCGCCAGCGCGTTTCATGTGTTCAACTCGCCACTTGGTCGAGTCGTGGGATTACAGTCTCTTGAGCCAAACGATCGGAAAGATACGGCGCTGCACATCCGGCAAAAGCTGATCTCCCGGGGTTATGCTCAGACACTGGCGGACTGGACGCAGGCGGTGGCGTCGGACTGTGATGCGCGGGGCCTGACACGACTGACACAGCTGATCGAGCTGGCGGAGACTTTCGATGTCAGTGACGGCCTTCGACCGGGCCGGTTTGTGCAACTCGCCGAGTCGGCGTCGGTCACCGAGCCCAGCCCGGCTGATGTGCGTGTGATGACGATCCACGGGTCGAAAGGGTTGGAGTTCGATACCGTCGTCCTCGGCGAATTGGACAAAGGTTTCAATTTCGAAACGCCGTTGATGGTCGAGCGGTCAGGACCGACCGAGCCGATCATCGGCGTCTATCGCTACGCGGCGGAGGAGATCCGCAAGCTTCATTCCCGTTACGAGCAGGCTTATCAACACCACCGGGCAACGCGTCTGATGGATGACCTGTGCGCTCTGTATGTCGCCATGACACGCGCCCGGCAAGGCCTGTACATGATCGTTCGGCCGCGGAAGGAGAACAAGAAAGGCTTGCGCAAACGCTCGCTGTCTTTCGGGTCGATCCTGTGCGACGCGTTGTGTGAAATCGAAGAACACCCGAGAGGGAACCAACTGCTTTATGAACACGGGAACCCGGACTGGGCGTGCCAGGCTTCGATGAAAGAGATGCCGGAGGAAACCGAAGCACGGGTTGAACCGATCGAGCTGGCATCCACCGAGGATCAGCCCCGACGTTTTCGGCCGATGGTGTCGCCATCGTCCAAGGCCGGGGGCGTGCGACAGGCGCAGGATCTGCTCGACATCGCCACGGACAGTCACGATGCGCGTCGTTACGGCACAATGATCCATGCTTGGATGGAGCAGATCGGCTATCTGGATGAAGACGGGAAACCGGATGAAAACCGGTTGCGTGAAATCGCGCTGAAGATCCGCCCCGGTGAATCGGACGACTGGCTGAACGAGCGGGTGGCATGGTTCGGACGTCTGCTGGACGGTGACACGGCCCAACAGATGCTCACCCGTCGAGGGGCCTCGACGGTCTGGCGTGAAAAGAACTTCGCGGTGTGGGACGGCAACGAGCTGATGCGCGGATGTTTCGACCGGGTCACGATTTTCACGGATGACACAGGGCGAACCGTGCGTGCCGAGCTGCTGGACTTCAAAACCGACCGAGTCGAAGAAGGTGACACCGCCGCGCTGGTGGAGCATTACCAACCGCAGATCCGGGCTTATGCAAGGGGCTTGAGCAAGCTGCTGAACATCCCGATCACCGCCATCGAAGCGAGGCTGTGGTTCGTTGGGACGGATCAACTGGCGGACGTGCCGATCTGACCGGTTACCCAAACCCACACATGCCGGTCTTACATAAACGGGCCAGCTTCTCCAGTTACCCGGTTTTCAACCGCTTGGGTCCACGCTGTCATCTGATTCCGACAACGAGCCGGGGGCGTCCGGCCGGGTGGGTGGCAAGGTAAGTCACCAACGTGTCATAAATAACGAAAAGCACCCTGTTTGCCTTGACTTTCAGGGGTACGGCATAGTACTGTGACATCACTGTCGGACGCTGCGCGTTCGCCCCACAGACCGGCCCCGGTGTCCGCCGGGGCTTACGGACACAACCATGAGATGTATGACCCACGTCATTGCGTGTGTGACTTTGGCTGTCGCCATGGCCTGTGCCGGCCCCGCTGCCGAGGCGCAGACGATTCAAGGCGATCTGAATAACGACGGTTTCGTCGGCGCGCTCGATGCACAGATCATCCTCACCCATTGGGGAGAAATCGTCACGCCCGGCGACCTGAGCAAAGGCGACCTGTCATTCGACGGCACGGTCGGCATCGTGGACCTGACCTTCCTGCTGTTCAACTGGGGACAGGGAACCATCCCCACGCCAGGCGGCAAGGCTTCGGTCGGGATGAACCTGGCGGAAGTCAAGTTCTGGTCCCGTGAGTGGGCGTTCGTGGATGCGATCCATTCGGCCCGCCCGTGGGTTTCCACCAATCCCAACGGCCAACCTTTCGATACCGGGCAACCGGTCAATACCGACGCCAAGGGTTGGCCGACCCTCCAACCCGGACAGGCGGTGCATACCTTGCTGCTGACCGACAAGCCCGGCGCTTACCCCACCGGCACCTACGTCGTCACGTGGGAAGGTCCCGGCACACTCGAGTTCGGCTTCGACGCGACCAACGTTCAGACCGTCGGCCCGAACCGGATGACCTTCGACGTCAACATCGCCACGAAGAACGGCATCCTGCTGCGCGTGAAAGACGGGGACGCCCGAAACATTCATGTCTGGATGCCCGGCTTTGAAAACGCCCAGTCCCCCTTCCACCCGCTGTTCATCCAGAAGCTTCAACCGTTCGGCGTGATCCGGTTTATGGACTGGCAACGGACCAACGGTTCGACGCTTGTTTCGTGGTCGCAACGCACCACACCCGATTGTTTCAACCAGGCCGGGGACAACGGCGTGGCGCTGGAATACATGATCGAGCTGTGCAACGAGCTGGGCGCCGATGCGTGGTTCTGCATGCCCCACATGGCGGACGATGACTTCGTCACGCAGTTCGCCACCATGGTGCGGGACAACCTTGATCCGTCTTTGGATGTCTACGTGGAATGGTCCAACGAAGTGTGGAACGTGCAGTTCCCACAGGGGCGGTGGGTCGATCAGAACTCAGCCGGCGGGTACTTCTCTGTCGACTTCTTCCGGAAGTGGGCGCAGGAGGCGTCGAACGATTTTGCGATCTGGAAGAGCGTGTTTGCCGGCGGAATCAACCCGAGGCCCGAGAAGGTGATCCGTGTCGCAGCCGGCCAGCAGGCCAACGTCTGGGTGACGCGCCGGCTGACGGAGGAAATCCTGAATCTCGGGCAGGAGTTCGACGCGATCGCCTGCGGCGCTTACTTCGATCAACGTAAGACAAAGTTCGATGCCTCGACCACGGTGCAGGACATCATCGACAACGCGGTCAACGACACGATCCCCAACATCTACGCCGGGTACTACCAGGACCATGGCGACCTGGCACAGGAACTGACCAACACGCTCGGCCGAACGATCCCTCTGCTGGCTTACGAGGGCGGGCAGCATTACACGGTTCACGGCAACGCGGCGCTGCCGTATTACCAGGCGTTCAAGGACGTGCAGGAATACCAGAACACGGACCCGAACGTGCCGGACATGTACGATGCGTACTTAGCCAACATGCAGGCGTTCGATCAGGCGGGCGGGTCGCTGTTCATGGCGTTCAATTATGTGCGCAAGCAGGATCAGTTCGGGTCGTGGGGCCACCTGCGTTTCCAGGATCAGTCGGAAGCCGACGCGCCTAAGTATCGCGCTCTGCTGGATTTCAACAGTGGGCAGCCGTGACTTACAACCGGCTGTCTCCGGGCAACCCCTGCTTAGTTTCGAGTAAACAACCGGAAAATCCTTGACATCGGACTTTCCGGGATTAGATTTCGGGTTCGGGGTTGTGAGGCGGCATAGTGCAAAGCTGTGCGGATCGGACGCGGACGGGCGGGGCGAAACACCATGAGGGCGAATCCACGCAGAAGATGGGGTTGGGTCGCCAGTTGTCTATTGGCTTGTCTGACAGGTCAAGGCATCACGCCTTGTGCTGCGCAGCTTGACGTGGTCGGGCCGCTGGTCGGTGATCTTGACGGCGACAGCTTCGTCGGGCTGAGCGATCTTCAGATCATCCTGACCCACTTCAACCAGAACGTACCGGCGGGTGACCTGACGCTCGGCGATCCCTCCGGCGATGGGATGGTCGGGCTGGACGACCTGACGATCGTTCTGGGTAACTGGAACGCCGGCTACCCCATCCCGCAACAGCGCAATCTGCAACTGGGCATCAACCTGTCACAGGTCAATTACTTCAACCGGGAGTGGGTGTTTGTTGATGTGATGAAGCAGGCCAAGCCGTGGGTCGCCACGACGCCGACGGGCAACCCGTTTGACACCGGCGAAACGGTGCTGACCGATGCGAAAGGCTGGCCGATGTTGCAGCCCGGCCAGGCCGTACACACGCTGATGTGCGACGGCACCGAGGGGGCTTATCCCGGCGGCCGATATGTATGTACCTATGAAGGAACGGGCGAGATTCTTTTTCTATGGGACGCCAACGTTGTCAGCAGTTCGCCCGGACGAATCGAAATGGATGTCACCCCGAGCAACACCGGCATCCTGATGCGCATCACATCGTCCTCGCCGAACGATCCGCTCCGCAATATCCGTGTCTGGATGCCCGGCTATGAAAACGCGCCCTCCCCTTTCCACCCCCTGTTCCTGCAAAGACTGTCGAAGTTCAAAGTGATCCGCTTCATGGACTGGGCAAAGACCAATGAAGCGGCCGGGGTATTGACCTGGGCCGACCGGACCCGCCCGAACCACTACACGCAGGACCAGCCCAACGGCGTGGCGATCGAACACATGATCCAGCTCTGCAACGAGCTGAATGCCGACCCGTGGTTCTGTATGCCCCACACCGCTGACGACGCCTACATCACCAACTTTGCCGCCCTGGTGCTTGAACTGCTTGAGCCGGAGCGCAAGGTGTATCTTGAATGGTCCAACGAGGTCTGGAACAACCGTTTTGATGTTCATGACTACGTCACTCAGCAATCGGGGGCGCCGCCGTTTGCGCCGGCGTGGTTTGATTTCTGGGGCAACCGCGTCCGCAACACATTCACGATATGGGAGCGGATGTTCGCCGGGCAGGAAGATCAGCTGGTGCGTGTCGCGGCGGGGCAGGCCGCCAATGTCTGGGTCACCCGCAAGCTGACCGAACGGTTGGGCGATCAGCTCGATGCCATCGCATGCGCCGCGTACTTCGGCGAAAAAGGCGGATCGTTTGACGCCACCACCACAGCCCAAGACCTGATTCAGGATGCCCTGAACCGTGCCATACCCGATGTCTCGGCTCCGGACTACCAGGACCACGGCAACCTCGCCGGCGATCTCAGCGCGGCGCTGGGCCGACCGATCCGACTGTTGGCTTACGAAGGCGGACAACACTATGCCGACGACAACCGAAATGTCCCCTATGCGCAGGCTCTGATCGACATGCAGTATCTGCCGCAGATGTTCAGTGCTTACCTTC
>CAZJCN010000045.1:0-12209 GCA_964544195.1 uncultured Phycisphaeraceae bacterium
TGCCGACCTGGGCCTTCGGCAGCGCACGCCCCGGCGGAAGGCGGAGTTCAGGGCTCGGCAGCGACCGGTCCCGCGGAAGCCGTCCCTGCCGCCTCAGACCGGAAAAGCGTGAAGTTGTTCAAACAACAACAGGAAGCCCAGCCATGACACTATGACGCAACACAACCCGACACCTTGCCGTAGACATTCATGCGTAAGTCAAGATCAACGCGCACGGCCGGTTGCGTTGCGGCGAATCCGATCAGGCGGCCTTGGCTTGAGCGCGTGCGTTTTCGGCGGTGATCGGGAACACGGTCCCGACCTGGCCGCGAGTGGTACGCACCACCACCTCGATTTGCCAGTCGGTGCGTGGGTAGTCCCACCGGCTGAACATCGTGCTGGCGTGACGCTTCTTCTCGGGGATCTCGAACCGGCACTCGCCGTGCAGCACTTCCCCGGCCCGGACCGCCCGATCCTCCGCCACGATCCACGACGAGGTGAAGTATTGCACCGATCCCAGACCTTCCCGGCGGATACAGGTCAGCACGACACGCATCTCACGCACGATGCCGTCACGGATGAACGGCTGCTCGACCCGGACGATGACCGGCTCGTTGAGATGCACGATCTTTCGGGTCATCTGCGCTTTGGGCAGCCCCAGTCGGGAGGCGGTATCCATCGCGCCGAATGCTTTGTAGATCGGCCAAAGCCCGGCCACGCCGAACAACGCCGCCGACACCGCGGACTTCAGTTCATAGACCGGGGGAGTGACCAGGTAGTAATGCCCGACGATCAGCGCCCCGAACAGGTACCACAGCAACGCCGAGGCACACCAGCCCAGCGCCCGGTCGGCGTGCGATCCGCCGGGGGTCAGGTCGTACCAGTCGTAGGGCCCGCCGGTGATCGAAACCGGTTCCCGGCAGAACACCCCGCCCTTGAGCAAAGGCAGCAGGCCCAACGCGAACAAGGTCAGCCCGGCCAGCATCAGGCCGTAGGGACGGAACCGACCGATCGGCAGCAGGTAGGCGTCGACCGGGTCATAGGGATTGACATACGCGGTGGTCCCTTCGGATCGCACCCGACGGGAAACGCTTTCCGCCCAGCTCCTGGAGCCATGCACGCGCAGCGGTGCAACCCGATGGCTTTCGTAGGTCTTGCCGGCAACCTGGTATGTGTAGGTCACCGCCGGCTCGTAGCCACCGAGTCGGCTCGGCCGGACCTCGTTGCTGGTCACACTCGCCGGCACGGGCTGATAGCGCTGCAACTTCTGCTGCTGAACAAACGCACCGTAACCGCCCAGCCCGATCAGCAGGCCCGTCGCCAGGATCAACACGAACAGATAACCGGCAATACGCATACTCTGTTCATCGACCGGATAGGCCCGATACCTCACCGCCCGGTAAGCAACTTTCCCGGTCGGCGGGTTGCCCCTTTTGCCCACAGCGACGAACCGGCCCGAGGTCGGTATTATCGGCCTCATGATCGTGCAGATTCACGGCATCCTCGACGCACTCGAACCGGACCGCGCCCTGGTCCGGGTGGACAACGGGCTGACCTACGAAGTGCTGCTGCCAGCCTACACCGCCGCCCGATTGGCTGGGAGCCAAGGCCAACCCGTCACGCTCTACACCTTGCATTACCTCGAATCCTCGTCACAGGGCGCGACGATTTATCCTCGGCTGGCCGGGTTCCTCACGCCGACGGACCGGCAGTTCTTCGAGCTGTTCGTCACCTGCAAGGGGATCGGGCACCGCAAAGCGCTGCGTGCGATGAGCCTGTCGACACATCAGATCGCCGCCGCGATCGCCGACCGGGACCTGGCCCTGCTGCAGAGCCTGCCGGAGATCGGCAAACGCACCGCCGAGACGATCGCGGTTACGCTCAAGGGCAAGGTCGATCGGTTCCTCGAGGCTGTGCCGACGGGACGATCCGTCTCGGACACATCCGTGGAAGCGCTCCCGACAGGCGCGGGGACCTTGGCTCGCGATGCGCTGCACGTGCTGCTTCAACTCGGCGAGAACCGCGCGCAGGCGGTGAACTGGATCGACCGGGCCTTGTCCGGCGACGACCCGCCAAGCGATGTCGAGACACTCGTCACCGAGGTGTACCGCATCAAGGGAGGCGGTTGAATCTCGTTGGGCCTGATACACAACAACGGAATAGTGTATTAATCGTTTTTAAGACCTATCGAGCTGAGTATTCAGGGTCTTGCCTGATCGGCGAGGGCGGCGAAGTGGCCGCCGAGGGCGCGAAGGCAGCCCAGCCAGCCGGTGGTGTGTTCGCTGCGAGCGTGTGGGGTGTCCAGCCGTTCGTGCAACAGGACCAGTTCGGTCGCGGGGGCGTCGTGGTGGGTGGTTTCGTGGAAGTCGATGGTGACCTGCGAGTTCCCGCCGAAGGCCGGGTCGTGATCCCAGGTCCAGGTAAATTGGATTCGGCTGGGCCGATCCAGCGTCATGAACTCGCCGCGCGCGACGTATTCGGTCCCGTCCGGGCCGATCATGCCGACGGCATACTGCCCGCCGACTTTCGCGTCGATCTCGCATCGGCCGGCTTTCATTTCCGGGGAAGCGCACCACCACAACTGTCGGACCGCCGGGTCAAGCCAAGCATCGTAGACTTTTTCTCGGGGGGCACGGATCAGGCGGGTGAGTCGGACGTAGTTCCCGACGGCATCGGTTTCAGGCATGACAGGCTCCTTGTGTGTGGGCATGGGGTCAGGCGAGCAGACGGCAGGTATGTTGATCCACCGGGATCAAGATTTGGATGGGCCGGGCTGTTCAAGGTAGTCCGCCAAAGCATCGAGCTGGCGCGACCAGAACCGGCGGTGTTGTTCGATCCATTGGACAGCCTCGTTGATGGGGCGGGGATCAAGCCGACACCGCATGACCCGGCCGTCCCGCTCCTGCCGAAGCAGCCCGGCTCGTTCCAGCACGCGCAGGTGCTTGCTGACCGCCGGCAGGGAGATATCGAAGGGCTCCGCCAGCTCGCTGACCGTCACGCCTTGGGCCGGGTCCGCCTCGCCCAAACGGGTCAGCATCGCCCGGCGGGTCGGGTCCGACAGCGCGGCGAACGTCGTGTCCAGCGTAGAGGTCTTACATTTAACCATTCGGTTAAATATATCTCACCAACACTAGCCGGTCAACCTCGGAGGCGATATTTAATGTAAGTGATTAATAAACAAGAAAATAACCGCTACTCGATGCCCTGTTCAGCGAGCCAGCGTTCGGCGTCGATCGCGGCTTTGCAGCCCATGCCCGCGGCGGTGATGGCCTGGCGGTAGACGTGATCCGCGACGTCCCCGGCGGCAAATACGCCTTCGACGCTGGTCAGCGACCGGTACGGGTCCTTCAGCTTGATGTAGCCGGTGTCGTCGAGGTCGAGTTGGCCCTGCAGGAAGCCGGTGATGGGGGTGTGTCCGATCGCGAGGAACAGCCCGCCGAGCTTTTTCTCCTCTCGTTCGCCGGTCTTGGTGTCCTCCAGCAACACGCCGGTGATGACGTTGTCGCCAAGGACATCGACGACGCGCTTGTTCCAGAGGATCTCGATCTTGGGATTGTCCATCGCGCGTTGCTGCATGATCTTACTGGCGCGCAGCTGATCCCGGCGGACGATCATGTAAACCTTGGAGGCGAACTTGGTCAGGTAGCTGGCCTCTTCGACCGCCGAGTCGCCCCCGCCGACGACGCCCAGCTCGGCGTCCCGGAACATCGGCAGCGCGCCGTCACAGACCGCACAGGCGCTGACCCCACCGCCGGACTGCGCCAGGCGCTGTTCGTTCTCCAGTCCGAGCCAATTGGCTTTGGCGCCGGTCGCAACGATGACGGCATGAGACTTGACCACCAGCCCGTTGTCCCCCGTGACCGTGAACGGGTGAGAGGAAAAGTCCACGCTCTGAACGTTCTGGAACGGGGTGTACAGCGGGGCGTCCATATTGATCTGGTCAGCCGACCGGATGCCGTCGTCCGTGACGACTCGGGTCCCGAAACGGAGCGCCTGCTTGGCGAACTGCTGCATCATCTCCGGGCCCTGAACCCCGGCAGGGAAACCGGGGTAGTTTTCGACCTCGGTGGTGAGCATGAGCTGACCGCCGGGCATCAGGTCCTTACCGGTGGCTCTGCCGGGAAAGACCAGCGGGTTAAGGTTGGCGCGGGCGGCATAGATCGCAGCGGTCCAACCCGCCGGGCCGGAGCCGATGATCGTGACTTTTTCTATCTGTTCCTGGGTCATGGTGGGGGGATTGTAGCAAGCCAAACGATGCCGTCGAGATGATCGACGATCACCGGCAACAGCCCGATGGAGGCCGCGGGCAGGGTAACAACCGCTTACAGCTGCTGATTATTCCGAGTCACGGATTGTGGGGTCTCGATCAGGTACCCGAACTCGGTCTGCTCGATATCCAACACGAGCTTGAGATAGGGTCGGCAGCGTCGGCACTGTTCGCCCGCACCGGTGCAGGCAGACAGGCTCTGAAGGTCCAGTCCTTTCCGCCGGGCCAGGTGCAACAAATCGGCAAATTCCCGATTGGTACAGACACATCGATCGATCAGCACGTCGCCTCCGTGAGTTGATGGCAAGCGTGTTGTTTCACACGCACATCCAGAAACCAATACCCGTCTCGCAGTACCTTTTCGCCGGACTCGATCTGAACAGGTCGGCTGAACATCGGCCCGTCAATCACGAGGGTGTGATACTCTCCATTCTCACCGCAGGCGTCGGCACCGGCGTTCACGATCTGATCGATCAGTTCGGGAGTCAGCATCTGCCCGAGCATCTGTCGAGGAAGTACGCCGTCCTTGACGGAGATAATCATGCAACGGATGCGCCGTTCGAAGACCTCGTGCAGCAGCTTCCATCGGCACTCATACCACAAGGGCAGATGAGCGGTGACCCGGCAATCCCTGCAGACCCGCTCAACCCAATCACGATGAGGCTGCAGGTCGATATCCCCGAACACGCCGTGGCGGATCTGCGATTGTTCGCGGACAGCCTTCAACTGGTTCAGATAATTCGCGGTGTAATCCTTCCAAGAGGTCGGCAGCATCCGGATCGGGATGCCCATGGCCCGGGCTTGTTCGTGCAACACGTCGGCATGGAGGCCGTGCCCCCGGGAACGTGGAGCGTCGTCCAGCATGGTGGTCAGGATCAGGGCCGGCAGCCCTCCCGCGCGCATCGCCCGATCCAGCGCCAGCGCACAATCCTTGCCCCCGGACCAGGACGTCATGAAATGTTGCCCCGCCAAATCGGATAACTCCGTCATGGATCTCCTCATGACTGCTGAAGGTGTCTGGTTAATAAAGTCGGGTTGCCTTCATCTCGTCGGTGTGAATCTTTATCCGGCAACAACTCCACAAAACAACGGACATCCCGATGCACCATGTGTCCTGTACGGACCTCAATCGGTCTGCTGTAGATCGGCCCATCCCAGACGTAGGAGTGGTATTCGCCGTTCTCACCACAAGGATCAACCGTGGTGGGCAGGTCGGAAATGAATGCCTGATCGATCTGCCGACCGGCGAAGGATGGGTCCAGCTTGTCGGTCACGACACACGACACGATGGCCTGAAAGCCTTCTGTTACGAAATCCCGGACCAGTTGTCGGGTGTCCCGTCCCCAGATCGGGAACACCGCCTGCATATCCACCAAGGCCAGTTTTTCTTCACGCCGTCGGCGAAGGTCTTCGAGAAAAATATCACCAAAAGCGACCGCTTCCACACCCTGTTTCTTGTAAGCCAGCATGGCGTCACGCATCAGGTCTTCGTACCGCTGATTGATGCAGGAGCAGCAACCTTCATCGGTCAGGTAAAGCTTTTTCAAAGGCAATCCGATCCGCTCAGCCTGCCGATCGATCAGCTCACTTCGTATCCCGTGGTGGCTGACCCGGTCGTATCGTTGAGCCACCGTTGTCATCAGGCCCACCACCTCGTAGCGGGTATCACCCCGGAGGGCATGTAACGCCATGGCGCTGTCTTTGCCTCCGCTCCACGCCATGACGGTTCGTATTCTCTGCACGATGTAAGCTCCCCGATGACCACGGGACAATTACTTCAAGTCGAACAAATTGTTGGAATCGTCCCCGAACCAGCCGAAACCGAGTTGACGATAGAAATCTTCAAAATCCGGATGCGTAAAGTCCATGGTCTGCCCAGCCACGTGTCCGTCTGCCCATGCGACGTCAGCTAAACCGCGATGTCTGAAGTGGATCGACGGGGCGTGACGTAGTGTGGGTGGGAGTTGGGGAAACTGCTGCACCCAAGGCGTCTCGGCAAACGAATAGTCGATCAACAACGTCCGGCCGGAGACGGTCTTGTAGAACGCGGCGTCGGCGAACATCACGGTGGCGGTGGGATCCGCCACGTCTTCAGTCCGAGCGGTGTGTTTCGCGGATTTGGGGTTGGTCCCGAACAAATCGTTTCGTCCGCCGAGGTAGGCGTTGTTATAGCCGTACCCACCGGCACCGGCTTCAAATCTTGGCGCGTCGTGATCGATCAGGTCGTCGAACGTCGGGCAGAATCGCACCCGGCCCTGCGCACCGATGTAGTCCGCCAAAGGCCCCTGCTGTGGATCGAAGGTGCGTTGTTCAATCGAACCGCTGTAAGCCTGTTCGCGTCGGCCGTGCCATCGCATGAGGTTGGCCTCGTAGATATCAAAGGCGGCCGGCACGTAGTACGACTTGTTGTCCTCGGCATAGACGCTGTTGGCCAGCGTCAACTGCATGAGGTTGGACAGGCACACGGCCCCCCGGCCGGACTCTCTGGCGGCACCTAAAGCCGGCAATAACAGACCCAGCAGCAGCGCGATGATCGAGATCGCCACGAGCAGTTCGATCAGTGTGAACGCGGCACGCTGCTTGGCCCAGTCCGTCGGTATGGTCGGGTCATTCGTCACTGGTCTAATCCCCGGAAATATCAAGCCATCACAAGAAAGGCTGCCACGGCAGCACGAAGACCACCGTGGCCGCCTTCCCCACAACGATCATGCACGCCGACGGGGCATCCCCACCAGGCACGCCCCGATCGCCAGCATCGCCGCTGTCATCGGTTCAGGAACGAGGGTCAGGTTGTCGATCGCGACATAGGTCGGCGTGTTGATGCCGAAAGTTCCGACATCCGTGGACGCAAAGGCGACGTCGATCGAAGCCGCATTGCCCAGCGGGGTCAGGTCAACGAGTTCCCAAGTCGACACGACGTAATCCAGGTTGTTATCCACGAAGGTGTAGTCCGCCAGACGGAAGGTCGTGGAGCCGGTGACGGACCCCGACGCGCCCGGCCCGCTGAAGCCGATAAAGGTCACCTCAAAGTAGTCCGGATCGTCGCCGGTCGGCCCGCCGAACTTCTTGGCAAAGCTATCGCCCTGAAGCATGGACAATGCCGCATAGGTCGTGTTGGTGACATAGACCGATTGGGGGGTCTGCCCGGCCGGCAGGTCGATCGGCCCGGAGCCGAACACGATGCCGTAGTTCCCAGTCCCGCTGAGATCTGTGCCGGTGAACGCGGCGTACTGGTTGGTAAACCCCGGGGTGGTGGTGTCGTTGTCGTTGGAATAGGTCCACCCACTCCACTGCTGTTTGTGGAACACCGCCCCCTTGGAGGTGAACTGAGTCGGCGTCGCGTTGCCGTACAACGGCCGATCAACCGGATTCAGTTCGTCAAAATCGATTACGGTCGCATGTGCGCTGGTCGCACACAAGGCCAACACAGATACAAGCACGGTTTTTTTCATCCTGATTCTCCTCTCGTCATAGAAAACTTTGATAAAGAAAGACACATATCCACCCGGTCAGACTCGGTGTGGCTTGAACGACAAAGCCAGAAGACAAGGCATGAGAAGGCCGAACGTCGTCGGCTCTGGGATCTCGCTGGTCAAGACAGGAGGCACACCGGCGTTCCAGTTGCCGAGGACGATGTTCAGGTCATCGATCCCGACGAAGCCGTCGCCGTTGGATTCGCCTTGTGCCGCGTTTCCGTGCGGCAGGTTCTGGTTCCAGTTGCCCAAGACGACGTTCAGGTCATTGATCCCGACGAAGCCGTCGCCGTCGAAGTCGCCCTGCTGTTCGATCACTTCCAGGTAATCGACTTCGGGCGAGAAATAGGTGCCGAAGGGGAAAGGCGAATCACTGACGGATCGCAACCGCACATAGGCAATCGCGGGCAGGGCGACCGGGTTGCCGTTCAGATCAATCGCGTCGCTGAGGTCGAACAGGTCGCCGCCCGGGGTCACGTCGAAGTAACCCGAGAGTGTGGCGGGATCATCGAAAGGCGGGGAGTACGACAGGCTGAAGTCGGGGTTATTGGTGGCGGCAATCGGGTTGACTGCGAGCCTTGGATCAAGGATCAGGTCGTAGTTACCGGGACGCAAGAGATAGAAGGTTTCATCGGCCCACCCTCCCGGCTTTGCGCCTCCGCCGTCGGACTCGACCGCGACTTCGACGAAGCCGGGTTCGTAGAAGGTGAAGGTGCTCGGCGCGTTGCCGACGATTTTCAGGTCGTCGCCGGGGCCGTTGATGACCTCAACGCTGAAACCGACGACCAGGCTGGGCGGTTTCGTGTTGTCACCGGTGCCCGGATCGTCGGACCATGACCCGAGCGAGACGATTTCGGTGGGCGTGCCTTGGGAGAGAAGCACCTGTTCGCCGGGCCCCCCGAGCGCCGCCAAGGGGTTGTTGTAAGGCTCAATCGGATTGGAGCCGTAGACCACATCCACGTGTTGGCCCGGCTCGTAGTACCCCGGCACATCGGCGTACCGGGCCGCCCAAACTGATTCAGTAGCCGGCCCTACCAACGCGACACACACCATCCCACAACAGGCAACAGAACGGAACGAGACAAGAAAAGACATCGCAACTCCTTGCCCTGTAACGCGCAGGGCACCCCTCGCAGACGGATACGGCCCGTCCTCGCGATGTCAGCCTGGGCTAGGGAGGGACCAACGAGGGGGAGTTGGTGTCTCGGAAGCTGCCCGGGCGTCCTTATCGCGAGGACCCAACGGCACCCTTGCAGGCAGGTCTTCCGGCTTAGGGCTTACGTCCGCCGAACCTTCCCGACCGGCCCGTTGCAGGCCCGTCAGTGGCATTCTCGGCAGACGCTGGTCCGGCTCTCAGGCCGGGCCACCCATCACGGCGGCGCGTCCGCGGGGGATTTTCAGGATCAGGCGTGTTTCGCCCGGCCCCGAGCACCCCACTTCCCTTTTCACGCAACGCCTTCGGCCCATCCGACTGCGTTACGCACCTGTGGGTATGAAAAGCAATTTACGGAGGAAGACCCGGCATTGCAACCCTTTTGAAGTTATCCACGCCAATTGTTTTTGCCCGACAGATTTCACGACCCGAAGCGGATCAGGTCGATACTCCTAGGAGCCAAGACCGCGGAAGTATGGCGCATCTTGATCCCGCCGGTTCGGAGACGTTAGCCGTGGACCGGTGATGGAAGGACAGGAGCAGACCCAGCCTTGCAACCGGCCCATGTAACGCGTAACCAAGCCGCTGCCGGCACCGACGGCGTCCTCCGCCATGCCGGCCTCCAGCCGGGCTCCGCGCTGGAACCGGCGGTGCGCGACTTCCTCAGCTACTGCCGGATCGAGTGTGGCTTCGCCAAGGCCACCCTCGAAGCCTATGCCCGTGACCTGATCGACCTGTGGCGGTGGATGCAGCAGCAGGGGCACCAGTCCTGGGACGCGCTGAACCTCGACACGATCGGCCAGCACCTGCGATACCTGGAAGCACGCGGTCTGGAAGTTTCTTCGATCGCCAGACACGTGGCGACGCTGCGCGTTTTCGGTCGATTCATCGAGGCACGAGGCTATGCGGAAAAGAACCCCGCCGAGCTGATCAGTCGCCCCTCGGCGTGGAAGCGTCTGCCGGCGGTGATGGGGTCCGAACAGATCCAACAGCTGATCGACGCTCCCCGGCCCGGTGACCCGCTGTACCTGCGCGATGTAGCCCTGCTGGAGCTGTTGTATGCCTGCGGACTCCGCGCCAGTGAGGCGGCGGAGATGACGCTGCCGCAGGTCAACTTCACGCTGGCGATCGTGCGGGTGATCGGCAAAGGCAACAAGGAACGCATCGTGCCGATCGGCAAGCCGGCGCTGCGTGCGTTGCAACGTTATCTCGATGAACTTCGTCCGAGCCTGCTCAAGCCGGACAAGCCGACGGATTGCGTGTTTCTATCGCGCACCGGCGGGCCGTTGACCCGGGTGGTGATCTGGCAGGTCGTCAAGCGACACGCCAAGCGGGCCGGGCTGGTTGGCGTGTATCCACACATGCTGCGACACAGCTTCGCCACGCACCTGCTCTCGGGTGGGGCCGATCTTCGTGTCGTTCAGGAAATGCTCGGCCACGCCAATATCACCACCACGCAGATTTACACCCATGTCGATCGCACACGGCTCAAGGAAATCGTGACCCGGTTCCACCCCCGGCCGTAGTGTGATTGCAGTCAAGCCCTCGCGAGGCGCGAGACGATACATCCGCCCGACCGCACCCACAGGGCGTTAGCCGTCTGAGGTGGTGACTTGTGATTGTTCGACGGTATTTTTTAACCGCCAGAAACCCGCGGTCGCGATCGCGGCGAGTACGGCCGTGACGAGAAACACGTGCACGCCGATACCGTCGAACGCGGGGATCGTGATGCCGGGGATCGCGTCGGGTGTCCAGCCATAGAGCAGGGTGACGGCCAAATAGGGCGCAAGGAAGCCGCGTACGCCGGTGAGTGTGACGTGGATACCCATGTACAAGGGAACCATGCGTTTGTCGGCGAAGTCGTTGTGGCCGAGGTTCCACGCCAGCATGCCGCCGCCGCGCGAGATGCCGTCGATGGTGCGTGGGATGATCAGCCAGGCCAGCCCGCCGAAGTTGGCCGCCAGCCAGGTCCCGAACTGTGCGGCGATCCAGAACATCCCCTGTCGGGTTCGGAACCGGGCGATGTGCACGCGATCCATGTAGCGTGCCCAGACCGGCACCATCATCGTCGCCACCGCCATCGGCAGGGTCGTGGTCAGGAAGATACTGACAACATACTCATAGCGCATGTTGTCGGTCAGCTCGATAACCAGCCGGATCAGGGCGAAGTTGCCGATCAGGTTGGCCATGCCGCCGGCGAATTGCCAGATCATGTACCAGCGGTAGTGGTGGTCTTCGCGGAGGATGGTCCAGACGGTGTGGCGTTTGAGCACCGTCCCGTCGGGTTCAAATGCGTAAACGCGTCCCGGGTCGCCGTGGGGTTGGGGCTGGGCGGTGGGTGTACGTTCGAAAGCGAGCAGATGACGTTCACCACGCAGCCGGATGCGTGAGAAAGAGATCACCCCGATCGCCGCGATCGCCGCCGCCACGCGATACACCCACCGGAAGCTGTCCGGCGACAGGTCCTGCAGGTAATAACCCAGCAGCGGGCTGAGCGCCATGATCAGGCTCTGGATCGCGGTGAAACGTCCGGTGATCCGCGCCCGGCAGTGACGCGGGTAGTTCTGACGCCAGACCGTGCTGCGTAGAGTCACCACGCCCGCCAGAGCACACCGCGCCAGGATGACCGCGACAACCAGCAGCGTCGGCCCGGGCCGAACCGTCGGCAGGAACGTGATCGCAAGCAGCATCACCAGCACGCAGACCTGAATCGCCGTGATAAACGGGACCTTCCGCCGGCCGCGCGACAGCGACGCCCACATGAAGCTCGTCAGGTTGGCGAAGATCGGGGCCGCGAGGATCGTCGCCAGTTCGAACTCGGAGACATTGAAGGTTTTCTTGGCCAGCACCCCGATCACGCCGGCCTCGAGGATGGCCGGGGCAAACGGGAACGTGCAGGCGGTCACCAGCTCGTGCGCGTAGCTTTGGCGGGTCATCAACGGCTGACGCGAGGGTCGGAAGTTTTTCAGGCCGTTTATGATCATCTTGGGCTATCATGGCCGGGAACATGCCGTGTGTCGAATACGCTCATGTCGTTTCGCCGAAAGGGCAAACATGAAAGTGAAATCCGCAAAATCGCTTGTCTCTGTCATCCTGCCCGCGATGGTATTGGCCTGGGTGATGAGCGACACCGCGCGAACCTGGGCCGGAACAGGCCCGGCAACCGGACGTGACGGTGTGGTGGCGAGTGTGCATCCGCTGGCGACGCAGGCGGGGATCAATGCGTTCAAACGCGGGGGCAACGCTGTCGATGCCGCGATTGCCACGGCACTGACCCTCGGCGTCGTGGACGGGCATAACTCCGGCATCGGCGGCGGGTGCTTTGCGCTGATCCGAC
>CAZJCN010000045.1:12309-14007 GCA_964544195.1 uncultured Phycisphaeraceae bacterium
GTCGTGGACGGGCATAACTCCGGCATCGGCGGCGGGTGCTTTGCGCTGATCCGACTCGCGGACGGAACGGTGCATGCACTGGACGGCCGGGAGATGGCGCCCGCCGCGGCGACACGGGACATGTTCATCCGTGACGGCAAGGCCGACCCGCAACTCAGTCAGACCGGCGCTTTGGCGATCGGTATCCCCGGATCGCTGGCGGTATATGACGAGGCGCTCAGGCTGGGTGGAAGGCTCACATTGGCCGAGTTGATCACACCTGCCGCCGAGATCGCCGAGCATGGATTTGTAATCGATGAGACGTTCGCCAATCGTCTCGCCTCGGTGGCAGAGGATATCGCCCGTTTCCCCGCCGGCGCCGAGCTGTTGCTGGATGAACAGGGCCGACCGCTTGGCGTGGGCGAGACACTCAAACAACCCGACCTGGCCAAGACCTACCGCAAGATCGCGGAGCACGGAATCGATTACTTTTACCGGGGCCCGTTTGCGTTGGCGGTCGAAGCGTGGATGAAAGACAACGGCGGGCTGGTCACCGCGGAAGACTTTGCCAACTATCACACCGTTCGCAGGGAACCGGTCGTCAGCACATACCGTGGGTATCAGGTCATCGGCTTCAGCCCGCCCAGCTCCGGCGGTGTGCATGTGGCGCAGGTCCTGAACATGCTTGAGCACTTCGATTTGAAGTCGCTGGACCCCGGACGACGGACGCATGTCATGGTCGAAGCGATGAAGCGTGCGTTCGCCGACCGGGCGTACTGGCTGGGCGACCCGGACTTTGCCGACGTGCCGCGTGGCCTGGCTGATCCGGCTTATGCGACCGAGCTGGCCATGTCGATCGACATGGACCGGGCCACCGAGGTGGAAACACACGGGACACCACCGCGCGCCAGCGAAGACCTGTTCGGCCGACACACCACCCACATCGCTACGGCGGACCGCGAAGGCAACTGGGTCGCGATCACCGCGACGGTGAATACGTCCTATGGCTCGAAGGTCATGATCCCCGGCACGGGGGTGTTCATGAACAACCAGATGGACGACTTCGTCGCGCAGCCGGGTGTACCCAACTATTTCGGCCTACTGGGCGCCGAAGCCAACAGTGTCCAGCCGGGCAAACGGCCTTTGTCGAGCATGAGCCCGACCATCGTGTTGAAGGACGGCCAGCCGGTGCTGTCGCTCGGTGCAGCCGGGGGCCCGACAATCATCACACAGGTGATCCAGGGGATCGTCAATGTTATCGATCTTGAAATGCCACTTGCGGATGCACTGGGAGCGCCACGGGTACACCATCAATGGCGGCCGGACGTGGTGCGGGTTGAGGCGGCGCTGGACGAGACGGTGGTCGAAGCGCTGAAAGCCCGGGGCCATACAATCGAGCGCAAGGATGCCATCGGCGTGACCCAGGCCGTGATGCGTGACGGAGAAGGTAATCTGATCGGCATGCATGACCCGCGAGCATCCAACGGCGCCGCGATGGGTTTTACCAGTCAAGCCTCTGAATAAACCGTGATACGGATCAGGACTTGAGCTTGGCGGCCGCGGCGCGGGCCCGGCGGTGGCGGACGATCTCGCCCTTGGCCAGGTAGATCACGTCCTTGGCGATGTTCACCGCGTGGTCAGCGATCCGCTCGATCAACCGGGCGGTGATCTGAATCCGGATCAACTGCGGCAGCGCATCAATGTTTTCGCGGATGTGTT
>CAZJCN010000046.1:0-13824 GCA_964544195.1 uncultured Phycisphaeraceae bacterium
GAATCCGACAGCACCACTTTAACGCCATTTAACCGATTTAGCAATAGCTTTCCTTTCAACTTCGACAGATTTTTCTTGCACCTCTTCCTTCCATATCAAACCACAGCCAGGTGTATACGCCAATGATTCTGTGTGTAAAATTATGTGTTGGCAGCTGGTTACCACCATAACCGGGATACCGACACAGCCGGATGTGGTCGCGGTGTTTCAGTATCATCTCCTGAGAACTCGTCTTCAAATAATTGTATTGTAGTAACTTAGAAAAATATCTGTCCGGCGGGCCCTAAAAATGGTTGACGCAGTGGCGCTTGCCGATATGATAAAAGTAGCTTGATCAGTCAGGATCGGCTGTGATTGCGTGTTGGACGCGTACTTTTTTCAGTCTCGCACCCAGTCATATAACCCGGCCTGCGATGAAGAAAACCAACCGACCGGCTTGCCGGTTTTTTTTGAACGAATCGTTAAACCGTTTCACTAATACGCCGTCTGACACACTGAAATAACACCTGGAGGCACGCATGGACCGCATCACCCCTACGCCCCGACTCCCACAGCCCGACCGTGACCGAGGCCGAGCCGGTCAAGGCTTTACGCTCATCGAGCTGCTGGTGGTGATCTCCATCATCGCACTGCTCGTTGGGATTCTCCTTCCGGCTTTAGGTGCCGCTCGCCGAACCGCACAGAACTCGCAGTGTCTATCCAACATCCGGCAGATGGACACCGCTGCGATGTCCTTTGCCGCCGATCACCGGTTCCACGTTCAGATCTCCAGCACGGATACTCTTTGGGTGCCGGGACCCATCCCCAGTGAACTGCGGGGCAAGCAGGCACCTTTTGCCAACCAGTCCGGGGGTAACCAGGGGCGGCTCAAGGACTGGGCCAGCGCCATCGTTCCTTATATGGGGGGTGATCCGGATGACGACTTTGAAAGTGCCGACACCAAGGTGTCCCGTGCGTTTATTTGCCCCAGTGATCCGAACCTCGACGATCAGCAGCCCGGGTACCAGATCTTCAACAATATCACCGGCGGTGTGGGCAAGGAGCACAAACCGATTTCCTACGGCATCAATGCCGACGCCACGACCTACAACAACAATGGATCGGCCGATGGCGGTGTATGGGCGTCTTCTTTGACCATCAGGCCGTTCAAGGGTGACGTGACCAACGGCAGCCTTGATGCCATCAAAACCACATCCAACACAATGCTGTATGCCGATTGTGGAACTCGCCGTAATGTCGGCCAGCCTTTGCTGATCGCAGGCGACCAGCTGTTTTACTCAGCGACTGCTCCACTTACGACGGACCCGAATAATCCGATCTCGGGCACACTTGCCGCGGTTTATGAAGAAGCAAGCGGGCGGGCCAAGTCTCGTATCCCGCTGACTGATAATGAAGGGACTAATGATTCCACCGGCCCCGCGGATCGTCACAGCGACAGGATCAACGTCGCCTTCACCGACGGCCATGCCGCGAGTTTCTCGCCTGATAATTTCTCCGATGTCTACCTCTCACCGCATAAATAAGTCGATGTAGTTGAGCGGGTGATCCTGGAACTGTCTCCTCCCCGGCGTAGCGTCTCGGCGTTACGCCGTTTTCTTTTGGAACCGATCAGTAACGATCGAAACGATGCTCCATCTCAAAAATGGTGGCACGGTAACCATCCGGTTCGAAACGGTTGCGAATGTATTCCAGCCGAACCCTCACGTAGCCAGCCGTTTCAGGCAGGGGGATGTGTCGAACCTCGCCGGGCGAAAGGGTCGGGCCGGTCACTGTCGGGTCTTGCTGACCCGGTATTTGATCCGCTAAAAGTGCGATCATCTGTTCCGGCTTTTCGTCCGGTTGGAGATAAACCGCCAGCGCCCGGCGGATCGTGCCGGTCGGGAAGTGGTGCCCGGCCAGGTTGCGCAGCTCGAGCACGGGAAGGACCTCGGCATCTCGCATCAACCGGGCGGCCAACCCATCCTGCAGCAATCCGATGTCACGACGCGCCGCCCACCGGTGCTCACCCTCCTGCATATGACACCCGACGCAGTCGGCTTTGATGCCATCCAGACGTTCCAGCGCCCCCGGAGGCCAGTCGGCTTTGCGATACGTCGGCGTCTTCAGCCAGCTCTTCCACTGTGCATCAGCCTGACGATGACACGCGGCGCAGTTCACGGTATGGAATGACGTGATACATCGGGTGTCGCCAGGCCCCGTGTTTAGTCTTGCGGGTTCATCGAAAGCTGTACCGGCAACGGGTTGATGGCACGCGGTACAGGACAGACCCTTGAGGGGACCGAAGTCGTACGGCTTCTGCTGTCTCGTAATCGGGTCAACGGTAATCAGGTGCAGGTGTGACAGGCTGTTGGCGTGGGCGCTGCTCGACCATTGTTGATGAATGGTTTGATGGCACGACGAGCAGCGATTCGAGTCTGGGTATTGCTCAGCTTCTTCCCTGACATGACACGTCATGCATCTTTGCATGAGTACGCGGCCGAAACGTAGATTTTCAGTTTGAATAAACAGTTCGCATGGGTCCGAAGCCAGTTCGGGGTCATGCTGATCAAGCCAGTTGAGGAGTATGGCTTCTCGTTCGTCGATCGGCGTATCACGCAGAGGGATCGGACCGAACCCGGCAGACTCGGCTAAAGCTTCGTAGGCTTGGGCACGGACACGCCAATCCTTGTCGGCGGTCGATGCGATCAGTTGCGTGAGTGGGGCGTGTCGTAAGTGACTGGCGGACGGCTTCGGCACATTAGGGGAAGTCCTTGTCTGCTTGTCCTGTAACGGAGATACCGCCCACCAACCGATCAGGATGGCCAACACAATCGCAGGCAGAACGCGGGCGAATTGACCTGCCCGAAGATATCTTGTTTGACTTGGGGGCATGGGGTTATACTAACTTCTGTTGAAAACGCTACATCACATACCGGGGCCTGGCAGATGGATAACAGCTGCCGCGCTGTGTGTGTTCATCGTGCCGTCGATTCTGATGGGACATAGCGGGGAGTACTATCCGCCCGGTCCGCCGCCCGAACCGCCTCCGCCCCCACCCCCCGCGAAGCTTCAACCCTGGGTCAATCCGCTGCGCTGGTCGTGGTTGCACTGGTGGGAAGCCAATCGTGAGCATTACCTTCGCCCGGTACTTCAAGGCGAACACGCACAGGATGACGATCCCGAACGTATCGAAGAACTTCGGGCACAGGCGACCGAGCGGTTGCTCAAGGCATTGGAGGAAACAGAAAGCAAGCCGAGACTGGCCGCGGCGTTGGCGCTGGGGCGGATCGGTTCACCGCCTGGTGACGGCGTGATTGAGGCTCTGAAGCGTTCAGCCCAGAAGGATCCGGACGAACAGGTACGGATCCATGCCCTGTTGGCGCTGGGCATGATCGGAACCGAAGACTGCGAAAAAGCATTAGGGGGGTATGAACCCGAAACCCTGAAGCTCCGCACCGCTTCTTTGATGGCAACCGGCCTGATCGCCTTCCCTTCACGCAGGTTGCAGGAAGGGCTCAGGCCGCAGTTGGCGGATCGATCCGTGTCGATTCGCATGGCAGCGTTATGGTCGTTGACACACCAGCCTGCGTTGGATGAAGGCAGCCTGATCGGACTGATCCATCAGGAACCTAGCCCGTGGATGGTTTCGCAGGCTTTGTTGGGATTAGGTGGTGTATCCGGCGACCGGGGTCTGTCCCTTTTGGCTCAGGTTGTCACGGAGGACAAGGCCATCAACCGATGGGCCGCGTGGTCACTGCTTCGTCAGGTTTCAAAACGAAAAGAAGGCCCGATCAATCGCCCGGGTGAGCCGTTGGAGTGGAAACAGGCCCACGAGAAACTCTTTCAACTCGAACCGACGCCGTTGCCGCTCTCTCAGACGAATCCCGCGACACGGATGGAGCGGATGGTGATGGGGATTGAGTGGATTTACCTGGCACGACTCCGCGCATCCGCAGTGATCGCCTGTGGCCAATGTCAGCCGACCCCCGCGGTGATTACCGCCTTGAGGCTGCTTCTCAATGAACAAGCTGGACGATACAACACCGTGCCGCGCTGTTACGCTGCGATCAGCCTTGGGCAACTCGGGGCACACGAAGCCCTGAATGACCTGCTGCTCATGGCAAGTGATCGTGACGAGCGGGGGAGAATCAAATCGCAGAAGAAACTGGAATCGCCGGTGCGAGGTTTTGCCGCGATCGCACTGGGGCTGTATGCCCGACCTTACGATTCGACACAGGGATTAGCGGACCGTCCTGAATACACCAAGGCTGTCCGCCTCCTGGAGGATCGGCTCAACGACAAGGGGGGAAAAGCTTGAGATGCGTACCGCCTGCGCCTTGGCGTTGGGTCTGACCGGTCGAACGGCCGCCCTCAAGACACTCGTCGCAGGCTACGAGACCTTCGATGAGATCAACCCGCTGCTTGGGGGATATGTCCTGCTGGCCCGAGCGATGTTGGGGGATCGTAACCTGATCGAACCGGTCAGGCAGGCCATCCTGCGTCGCCCTTATCACGATGAGATGACCGACCTGCTGGCCCGCCGGGCGGCCGTGTTGGCGTTGGGTGTGGCCGGAACAGGTGAATCGATCCCGCAGTTGGTTCAGTCCTGGGATGAGCCGTATTACGTCAACCGCGAGGTCATACTGGCGTTGTCTTTATGTGACGCGCCCGGGGTGGCCGGCTACGTGCTGCCGAGGATCACCGAGGGAGAAAACCATCACGAGCGGGCTTACATGGCTGAGATCATGGGCCGACTGCTCGAACAAAGAAAACCCTCAGCCCTGGCAGGCTTTCTCATGGACAGTGAATTTACCATCAAAAACGGATTGCTTGATCCATACCGAAGATTGGCGAACCCGTTTCTGATGGATTACCTGATCCCGAGGTTTGAAGGGACGTGGTATTGAATCTGTATGCGTGCCTGATATCTGCCGTGTTGTCCGTCACCTCGGTGTCGGAGCTTGATGCACTTCGTTATGCGGTGCAGCCGGACCCGCAACAAGTCGCCGAGGCATTGCAGTCGGACCTGTCGCGACTGGTCGGCACATCGCGCGCGGAACAGTGCATGAACGCGTTTATCGCTGGCGAGCTGTACCGCAAGGCCGACGCACTCGTGCCTGGGCAAGGATATGCCGACAAGGCATTGGAATATTTCCGTGCGATGCGCGTGGAGTATCTGGATCTTGCCGCCGGGCAGATGGGCTACATCGGAGAGTCCCGTGTTCATCGTCAGCGGGGAGATGCCGAACAGGCGTTGGAGGTACTCAAGCCGTTACTGGAATTGCGTGGCGACACTCGGATCAAGCGACTGGCACAGTTGGAGGCGCTTGAAGCCTGGTTGCTGATCGATCCTCGACGGGTTCTGGCCGAGTCCGTGAACTTGGGTGCGTCAGCCGACTGGGCGCGGGCAAGAGCGTATGCAGAACTGGGTGAAAAGGATAAGGCTCTGGAGCTGGCGCGGTCGCCGGGGGCGAAGGAGTCGGCCTCAGTTCTGGAACGCCTCGGCCTGATCGCCAGCCTGGACGGGTTGACCGAAGCGGAACGCCGGGAATGGATCGATGCGTTGATCCAGGCAGGGCGAACCGACGAGGCGATCGCGGCGATCGAGGGGCACATCGCGGAAGATACCCGCCCGATATATGCCGAGTTACTTCAAAACGCCGGCCGATACGAAGAAGCGGCCGAGGCCTGGCAGGCCGTGTACGAACATTCTGCCGATCCCTATGCCGCTTATGCCTGGGCCAACTGTCTCGAAGTCTTGATCTCGTTACCGGGTGTTGGCAATGAAACGGCTTGGCGTAATCAGGCGGTGGGCCTGTATCGGGCTGTCATTGAGTCGGACGCTGGTACACAGTTGAAAACCGAGTCTTTGAAGCGCTGGTTCTACCTGTCCGGCACGAATGCGGACCCGATAGTGATCCGATCGCAGTCCTCGCTCATCGAATCCGATCCGTATCTGACATTTGCGGCAGTCAGAGTCCTGGCCATGCACGGGGAGATATCCCTCGAACAGATCAAGACCTCACTCGAAAAAGTACTGCATTCCGCATCAGACGAAGCGTTGCGTGCAACAGCGGCGCTCATGCTGGTTCATCAACTGCCGGATAAACGTCAGGCGCTGGCCAAGTTGGATCAGTACTGGAGCCTGCTGTCATCTCATCCGGACACGGCGCAGCAAGCCCGTGTTGAGCGTATATCGCTTTGGCTGGCTCTGGGGATGGTTGACATCGCGGTGGAGCAGGTCATCAGCAGGGTGGAGGACTACCCGCCCGACCTGCTGTTGCGTATCGCCGAAGCCCTGTCACACCGCCATGCCGAGGGTATTCAAGCCGATGCGAGGGACAGAGCGGTGATGCTGATCGGAAAAGCGATGAGTCTTCAGCCGGACGACACATCCTTGGCCTTACGGGCCGGCCGACTGCTGGCCCGGATGGGGGCCACCTCGGACGCGTTGGCCGTACTCGAGTCACTGCATACCCCCGATAGCGTGCCTGTATTGGCGGAAGTGCTTCGAAACGAGGGCCGCCAGGAGGAAGCGCTGAAGCGGCTGGCGGATGTGGATTCCCCTTATGCATCACTCCAGCGAGGTTACTGCCTGCTGGAACTCGATCGCCCGGATGAGGCTTTGGTCGAGGCGAGACGGGCCAGGTCTAACTTCGAGGAAGGAGGCGATGACTGGTGGCGCGCGACTATGCTGGTGATTCGGGCGTACGCCGCACAAGATAACCATGCGGCCGCCGGTCAGGTTTTACGTGTATCACAGGCGCTCTATCCGATCGAGGAACGCGACTGGCTTCGCCGGGCATTGGAAGACTTGAAACAGGAGCTTGGATTATGAAGTGGAAGAGGTGTTTACTCATAAGCCTGGTCTGGTTGTTAGCTGTCCCCGTTCTGGCGCAGGCGCAGGACGCTTCCTCGGCCGGGGACTCCCGCACCATGCTGGACCTGGTCCGAGCGGGCGGCCCGGTGGGTTTGCCATCATCCTGTTGAGCTGCTGTGGCGTAGCGCTGATTGTCGACGGATTTGTTCGACTCAAGGATCAGAAACTGGTTCCCTCGACTCTGGCCGAACAGGTTCACGATCTGACATCCAAGGGCCGGTTCGAGGAGGTGCTCGCACTGTGCAAGACTCATGACAGCCTGCTGGGTCGTGTCATCGCAGGGGGGTTGGCTGATGGCCGGTTGGGAATCGATGCGGTCCGCGAAGGACTGGAGCAGCAGGGCGTCATGGAAGTGACCCGCCTGCGCGAGCGGGTCGGCTACATCGGACTCATTGCGTCAGTTGCTCCGATGCTCGGCCTGCTTGGCACGGTAACCGGAATGATCGCTTCATTTCGCCTTCTGGGTGAATCGCAGGGTGCCGCGCGTCCGGACGAGTTGGCGCTGGGGATCAGTCAGGCGCTGGTGACGACCTGCATGGGGCTGATCGTTGCGGTCCCGCTGATGTTCTTTCACGCCTACTTCCGCAACCGGATCACCCGGATCGGCAATGAAGCCGCAGCGGTGGGCGAGAAGATGCTGCGGATCATGCAGGTGGTACTGGAGACACGCCGGCAGAATCCGAGAACCACGCCCGGGACAGGTGCGGCAACCGGGCAAGCGGGGCAGTCATGAGTGAGATCCTGAGTTTTCAACCTGAATCCACGGATGACCAGACGCCAAGGATTGGCATGGCGCCGCTGGTGGATATCGTGCTTCTGTTGATCTGCTTTTACCTGCTCGTCATGCAGTCCATGCAGGCGCGGACCGATGACGCGATTCAGTTGCCGACGATGGCCAATCTCTCGACGGTCGAACCGATCCCAGCCGAGCTGGTGCTGAATATCTCCGCCGAGGAGGTGCTTAATCTCAACGGGGCCGACATCGACCCCGGGGCGCTGGTCGGACTGCTTGAACAGGAACGACTGCGTGCCGCGCAGGCGGGCCAGGAATTGAACGTGGTCGTACGAGCCGACGCAAGGCAGCGCTACCGGATGTTGGCAACCGCGCTGGATGCCTGCCGGGAGGCCGGCATGGGTGTGGTGACGATACGGGTCACCCAAGGGCCGTCACAATGAAATTCTTGGCTTTACACGCTGAAGAAGATTCCGACGAATTGTTCCAGATCTCCGCGATGGTGGATGTGGTGTTCATCCTGTTGGCGTTCTTCGTGTTGAGTGTACGCTTCACCGGTGGAGAGCATGACCTGGCGCTTGGGTACGACAAAGCATCCGAACGCTCCGGAGCCTCGAGTCAGGATCTGCCAAGCTCCATCATGATCCGCCTCGGATCAACACCGGCCGGCGCCGTATCTATCCGCGTCGGCGATGCCCGATTGCCTGACGGGGGTTTCGCTGAACTGACTGTGCTGCTGACGCAGATTGATCTTCCATCAGTTCCCGTTGTGATCGAGGCTGACGAAGCATTGAGTGTGCAACAGGTGGCGTCTGCCATGGACGCGGTGTTAGCCAGCCCCATGAAACGATTGTCACTCAGTTCCACGGCGAGTGGTGACCACACAAGGGGGGCGTCGCCATGACGCAGGACACACACCAAAGCCTGTCTGAACGGATCACCGCATGGATCGTCTCTCTGGCGATTCATGGCCTGGTACTGCTGCTGCTTGCGACGCTGGTCCTGACAGCAGTCTCCGAGCCGACGATCGATGCGGTCGTGAATTTGGAGCCGGTCGGTCGGCCAAATGACCCGAAGGCCGACACATCAGGAGGGTCCGCACCTCGCATCAAACAGGTTGCCGACACCGCATCCAACCAGACCATCGCCCCGTTACCCGCTCCAAGCCTGACCTCAAACACCGGCCCGTCACCATCACCGGATAACACCATCGCTCGACCTGAAATGCAAGCCCCGGACCCCGCACTGGCCCTGCTGACCGAGTTGACGCAAGCCGCGGCACCGTACACCGGGCGCGGGGAGAATCCCCTGGTCGAAGGCACGAGTGAGGGATTCCAGCAGATGCTCGGTGGGATTCGTGGTCGAGGTCTGGACGTGGTGTTCGTCATTGATGCGACCAGAAGCATGAAGGACATCATGCATCAGGCCAAGGAACGCATTCACGATGTCATCGGTGTGATCACCGGCGTGCTTGCTTCCGACGGCCGCCCCCCCAGGAACGTCCGGTTCGGTGTCGTGGCATACAAGGATTACGGCGACGACTACGGCCTGGCGGCGGTCATGGCGATACCGCTGACCAACGATTACCAGGCCGTCCGAGATTTCATCAACGGTTTGCATGCCAGCGGCGGCGGGGATGAACCCGAACCGATCCACGAGGCGCTGGCCACCGCAATCAACCCGAACATGGGTTGGCGGCGACAGGCGAAAAACATCATCGTCCTGGTCGGAGATGCCCCCGTGCATCCCGGCGGACGTGACGATGCCTTCGAAGCGGCTCGTCGATTCGCCTCGAAAAACCAAGGAACGGTCAGCGTCATCGATGTAGGAACCGATAGGTCAGGCGTCCTCGATGATTTCCAGAACATCGCCAAAGCCGGCAATGGGTCAGCCACTTTGTTGAGCGATCATCAGACGTTCTGGCGTGACCTGATCATCACCGTGTTCGGCCGACGCTTTGAACACGACGTCAATACCATCGTGGACCGATATGCCAAAACAAGGTAGAGGCCTACTCATGATACACCGCCTGATGTTTACTTTGATGGGTTGTCTTCTATTGATCATTGGTGTCGCATTGCCTGGATGCGATGACAACTCACACAACAAGAACGTGGTCGTGGTGTTTACCGCGTTGGACCGTGTCTATTCCGAACCCATCCTCAAGCGTTTTGTGCAACGTACCGGGATCAAGGTCCTGGCCAAGTACGACGCCGAGGCCTCCAAGACCACCGGCCTCGTCAACCAGATCATTGCACGTCGTGACGACCCCGAATGCGATGTGTTCTGGAACAATGAACCATTACAGATCGTGCATCTCGCCTCCCTTGGATTATTGGAGCCCTACGACAGCCCTTCCGCTGAGCGTTTCGATCCGGTATACCGCGACCCGCAACACCGCTGGACCGCATTCGCTGCACGCGCTCGTGTGTTCATCTATAACACCGATCTGATTTCGCCCGAAGACGTTCCCCGGTCCTTGTTGGACATGACTGACCCGGCGAGAAAGGGCCAATCCGCAATGGCGTTACCGTTCTTCGGGACGACCTTTACCCACATGCTGGTATTGAATCAGCGGTGGGGGACCGAGCGGCTGGAACACTGGCTCAAACAGGTTAAGGCCAACGAGGTCGCTATCGCAGCGGGCAACGGCCCTGTCCGCGATCTGGTCGCCGCGGGAGAAAAATCGTTCGGCCTGACGGACACAGACGACGCCCACGGCGCGATCCTCGACGGTAAACCGGTTGCAGTAATCGTTCCCGACGCAGAAGAAGGCGTCGTCCTGATCCCCAACACCGTCGGCTTAATTGCCGGATGTCGTCACCGCGAAGCCGGCCGGAAACTGATTGACTACCTGCTTTCCGCAGAGGTCGAGCAAGCCTTGGCTGAGGCGCGCAGTGCCCAGATCCCGCTTGGCCGGGACTTGGCCGATTACCCCACGCCTTGGGATAACCTGGTCGAACGCAAGCCCATGACGGTTGACTTGGAAACCGCGGCAAATGATCGTCAAGCGATAGTGGACTTGCTGCGACGCCTGAATTTCGACCGCTGATCCTGCTTCCGATGACACACACACCGCACCCCCGGTATCGTCTGCTTGGGCTGGTCGTCGGCTGGTTGTTGTGCGGCATCCTCCTGGCCCCGCTCGCAACAGCCGTCATGACCGGGATGGCCGGCTGGTCCATGTCCGGATTCAGCCGGCACGTAACATTACTTGGCGACACACTGCTATTTGCCACTTTGGCATCTTCCGTAGCGGTCATCGGCGGAATCATCATCGGGCGGGCGGGATGGCATTGGGCGGTGCTGGCCTGCCTGCCGATGGCGCTCCCGGCTTCGCTGCTCGCTTCGGCCTGGATCGTATTGCTGGGGCGTACCGGCCCATTGGGAGCATGGGTATCCGTCTTCGACCGTCCGGTGGCCGCATTGGTCGTGGGGTTGCGCTACCTCGGAATCCCCGCTCTGATCTTTGCCACGCAACGTGACGCAGGTGGGCCGGCCGCCCGCTTGTATCGTCCACGCTTGGCGTGGTGGTGGTTCGGCGTGGTACCCCGCATCAAACCGGCTTTGGCAGGCGGATGTCTGGTACTGCTGATTTGTGCCGCAGACCCGATCATGCCCTCCATGCTGTTGGTACAGACATTCGGGACACAACTGCTGATTCAGTACAACGCTCTTCAGGACTTGCCGGGTGCGGCTGCTTTGGTGCTGCCCATGCTCATCCCGGCCGTGGTCACGGCGGAGCTGTTGCTGCAGGTCATCATCCCCGACACACTCACCGAGACTTATGCCCCAAAGTCGGCTGGACGTTTCTCCGCATGCGGTATCCTGCTGCTTGCTGTGGGGCTGCCGTTAGGTGCGGTTGTTATCTGTACCGGTTCACCGGCCGTCTTCATCGAAGCGTGGGGAAACCTCCGCCATGAGGCGATTCACACCGCCCGGGTCGGACTCATCGGAACCCTGGCATGTGTCACGATAGGAACCATGCTGGCCGTGATGTGGTTATCTGCGTATCCGGAATCGAGATCACCGGCCGGGTTGATCCTCGTCAACCTCGCTGTCCCGGCTGCGATGATCGGGTTGGGCATGATACAGATGTCTTCGCATTGGCCGTTGTCAATGATCCGGGATACGGACGCGTTTCTGATCTGGGCCTATGTCGTGCGCTTTTCACCTGTCGCCATGCTTGTGGTGTATATGGCTGCATTGAAAAGACACGCGTTGCCAACAACCGCGGCACGCGTTCACCGGGTGTCATGGCTTTCCAGATTGTGGAAACTGTATTGGCCCATGTATCGCGGGCCTCTGGCGGGGGCGGCATTACTCTGCGGCGTGTTGATCGTGACCGAACTGGAGATGTCCTTGTTGTTGTCACCAGCCGGAAGCAGCACACTCGGTGTTCGTTTGTACACCCTCATTCACACCGCACCCGCTGATCAGGTCAGTGCCGCGGCTTTGGCGACATTGACAATGCTTATGCCGTTGCTGGCTGTCACGCTTACAGCCTTACGGAGAACGCGAGAGGCCAGCGCATGAACGGTATGGGCTGTCTGGATATCTGGTTTCGTGACGTGCTCAAGGGCATCGACCTGTCGCTACGCCCCGGACGCGTGTGTGCACTGCTCGGCCCAAGTGGAGCCGGAAAAACAACATTGCTTTGGGTTCTCGCGGGTCTATGGCAGGCCGATCGGGGAAAGGTGATCCGTGATGGTGGCCGCATCGGCATGGTATTTCAGCAACCGGGGCTCTGGGATCACCTCACGGTCGAACAACACCTCAAACTTGTCGGTGCTTCCCCATCCCTGCGAGAACAGGTGATGGCGCAGATGAATCTGCTGGAGTTACGGCGGCGCAAACCCGGATCCATGTCCGGCGGAGAACGCCAACGACTCTCGATCGCACGTGCGTTGGCTGTGCAGCCCGACTGGCTGCTGCTGGATGAGCCGATGGCACACCTGGACGGACCTGCACGCAGCGACCTGTTCGAATTGCTGCGTAACGTACTCATGCAGACCCGTGCCGGCGTCATCATGGCGACCCATCATGCTCAAGAGGCATTGAGCCTTGCCGACGACTCCGTCGTCATGCTTGACGGGCGGATCATCCAGCAGGGGGATGCCCGGCAGGTGTACCGCCATCCCGTCAGTCTCGAAGCCGCGCAGATCACAGGTGAAGCCAGCCTGTTTCAAGGCCGAATCGTTCGCCCGGAACAACTGAGCTTTACCCCCGCGGACACTGGGCCAGCCATCATCACCCGGTGCGATTACCTCGGTCACGGCTATCGTCTCCTGGCACAGATCAATCACGAGACGGTTTCGATCTGGAGCGAGCAGTCCTTCACCACCGGAACGCATGGCATCGTGCAGATCAAACCCGGCTCGGGCGATCATTCATCGAAAGACCATCGAGCTGTAAGGATCTCACCCGCCAGACGGCAGGATGAACTGAAAGAAAGGTAAATGCCTCCTCAAGGACTCGAACCTTGAACCCGCTGATTAAGAGTCAGCTGCTCTGCCAATTGAGCTAAGGAGGCTTTCGGTTGCTGAAGAAAATTATCTTAGACACCGGCGGGCAATCATGTCAAACCGACCGGATTGTCCGGGCGAGCCGCGGCTTCCCGCCGGTCTGCGGCTTTTCTCTCGGCCTGCCGGACCTGTGCTAAGCCCTGATTTGGCTTACAGTTTTTGATCGGCCGGGGGCGCTGGCGTATCATCTGCCTGTTCAGCCGCGGGGGCGGCTGCCGTCAGGAGCGATTCGATGCGGCAGGGGTTCATGACAAGCTTGAAATCCTCATGTGGAAAGACTCCGGGCCTGCTGCTGGTGCTGCTGGTCAGCACGGGACTGATGCTGTTCGCCCGGTCGGCGTCGGCACAGCAACGCTACGACCTGGAAGACGGCCGGTGGGTGGCAAAAGAGCCGCCCGATCCGAACTCGCCGGAGGGCCAGCTCCACGCCATCCGCAAGCTCATCGCTCAGGGCGAAGGCAAGCAGGCCAAGCACGCCGCCGATGCCTGGATCGAAGCCCATCCCGACCATCCCCTGATGCCCGAGGCATTGCTTGTGCGTGCCGATGCGAATGTGGCGAGAGGGCACTTCTTCAAATCGCTGTACGACTACGAGCGCCTGATCCGCGAGTACCCCGCCTCCGAGCAGTTCTTCACGGCACTCGAGCGTGAGTTCGAGATCGCCAAGATCTTCATGTCCGGCACCAAGCGTCGGCTCTGGGGCATGC
>CAZJCN010000047.1:0-9829 GCA_964544195.1 uncultured Phycisphaeraceae bacterium
GGTTCGTACAGGCTGGCGTCGATATGGCAGAACGCGATCGGATGGCCGGGGTATTCCGGGAGGGTGTCCTCAAAGAAGCCCTTGATGATCTTCACCTGTTGATCGTCGAAGCCGAAGCGGTCGCGGATCGTGGCGCAGACTTCGTCATAGACGCCGGCACCCTCCTGGCCGAACAGCTCGAAAGCGTCATAACCCCACACCCGCCTGCGGATCGGCGAGCGGTTGGTGAGCATGGCCAGAAACACCACGCTGCCGCCCCTGGCGATGCCGGTCTCGACGATCTCTCCTTGAATCCGGTCGCGATCGACAAGGTGCAGCAGTCGGGCAAGGTTCTGAAGGCGGTTTCGGCTGACCATGGCAAAGCTGCTCACCGCCTTGGTCGCCTCGTGGACCGATGGCTTGAGCAGTGGCACGAGCTTGTTCGGAATGATGACGGAGTCAAGCATCGTTGGTCCTCATGGCTGTGATATGGGCCACGCACCGGTCGATGCGCTTCAGCACCGTGTCCTTGCCCAGCAGCTCAAGCGTCGGGCCGATTTCCGGGCTGACCGCCGAGCCGGTCAGGGCGACGCGCAACGGCTGGGCGACGCTGCCCATGTTCTTTAGTTGATGTTCGGCCACGAACGACTCAATACGTTTGTGCAACGTGTCCGCGGTCCAGTCGTCGCAGCGTTCCAGAACGTCGCGGAACTTGCGCAGCACATCCAGCCCCTCGCCTTCGTTTTTAAGCAGGTTCTTCCTGACAGCCTTGGCGTCGTACTCTTCGGGGTCTTCCATGAAGAATCGGCCCAGTTCCGCCGGCGTTTCCAAGGTCTGACTGCGGGCCTGGTACATCCCTGCGAAAGTTGCAAAGCCCTCATCGCCGAGTGTTTCAAGGAATGCGGGGTGATACTGCTCGAAGTGGTTTCTGAGCCGATTGCGGAACGTGTCCGGGTCCATTGCTGCGAGCGCTTCAGCGTTAAACCTTGCCAGCTTGGCGCGGTCGAACTGCGCGTTTTTCCTGCCGATACGTTTGAAGTCAAAGCGTTCGATCAGGAACTTTGTGTCGAACCGCTCGATATCGTCGCCGGGGTTCCAGCCCAACAGGGCGATGTAGTTCAGCAGGACCTCGGGCAGGTAGCCGCTGCGTCGGAAGTCCTCGACGTCGATCTCGGGCAGTTGTGTTTTGGTTACGTGTGCAAATACTTCTGCGATTTGAACAATATCGTTCTTTGCATCTAGGAATTGTTCATAGGCAGAATCAGGGTAAGAGGGATCGTTTTCGTCGAAGTCCGGGATCGCCACGGCTTCTTGAATCAACTCTTCTCTACTGGAGAAGATGCCGTTGCGTAGCGCTTCCATCGCCGCTTTGCGTGCGGCCTTGGCCTTGTCGCGTTTGCTCATCTTTGAGCCGTCGGCGTTCATGATCGAGGGAAGATGAACCCATTGCGGGCGGGGGAAACCCAGCGCGTCGTACAAGGCGGCATGCTTGGTCGTGTTGGTGAGGTGTTCCTGCCCGCGGATGACGTGGGTCACCCCCATCAGCGCGTCGTCCACGACGACCGCCAGGTGAAACGTGGGCAGGAAGCCACCCTGTTCACCCTTACGGATGATGAAGTCTTCCAAATCGTCAGCCTTGACTTCGATGTGGCCATAGACCGCATCATCGAAGGCCACGTCTTTATCCATGCGGAAACGGATGGCGTCACCGTCTTCATAAGCCAGACCGGCATCGAGCAGTTTCTGAATCTGCTGATTGTAGATCCCGTCTTCGTGCCGTTGAGACTGAAAGTAAGGGGCATGGGGGCCAAGCTGGGTTTCGCGGTCGTAGGGATCGTCTGCGGTCGGGTTAGGGCCTTGATCCCAGTCCAAGCCGAGCCATTGAAGGTCCTGGAGGATGCCACGGGTCGATTCCGGGGTGGACCGGGCGCGGTCGGTGTCTTCGATGCGCAGGATGAACCGGCCCTTCTGTTGCCGAGCGAAGGCCCAGGCGAACAGGGCGGTTCTGGCCCCGCCGATGTGGAGGTTGCCGGTGGGGCTGGGGGCGAATCGTGTCACGACATTCGAGTCAGTCATGGCGGGATTGTAACGACTGACGGGCAGCGTGTTGCGATGTCGATACAATCTGCGGCATGAGTACAGCCGAGACGACACCCGCCCGAGATTTCATCCGCCAGGCCGTGGCCGACGACCTCGCCTCCGGCCGGTTTCAGCCGCCGATCGTGACGCGTTTCCCCCCGGAACCCAACGCGTATCTGCACATCGGTCACGCCAAGGCGGTCGGCATCAGTTACAGCATCGCCAAGGAGTTCAACGGCCGGTTCCACCTGCGCTTCGATGACACCAACCCCACCAAGGAGGAGCAGGAGTACATCGACGCGATCAAGGAGGATCTGCGCTGGCTCGGGATCGACTGGGGGGAGCACGAGTATTACGCGTCGGACTACTTCGACCAGCTTTACGAATGGGCGATCCAGCTCATCAAGGCGGGCAAGGCCTACGTGGACGACCAGACCAGCGAGGAGATCCGCCGCAACCGGGGCACGCTGACCACGCCGGGGGTCAACAGCCCGTACCGGGACCGATCGGTCGAGGAGAACCTGGACCTGTTCCAGCGGATGAAAGCCGGGGAGTTCCCCGACGGCTCGCGTGTTCTACGGGCCAAGATCGACATGGCTTCGCCGAACCTGAACCTGCGCGACCCGGTGATGTACCGGATCCTGCACGTGCCGCACCCACGGACCGGCGACAAGTGGTGTATCTACCCGATGTACGACTACGCTCACGGGCAGAGCGATTCGATCGAGCGGGTTACGCATTCACTCTGCTCAATGGAGTTTGAGGACCACCGCCCGCTGTACGAATGGTTCATCCGTGAACTGGGTATCTTCCCGTCCCGCCAGATCGAGTTTGCCCGGGGCAACATCACCTACATGTTCACCAGCAAGCGGCGGATGAAGGAGCTGATCGATAAGGGCCATGTCACCGGGTTCGACGACCCGCGGATGCCCACGCTGCGGGGGATGCGTCGCCGGGGGTATCTGCCCGGGTCGATCATGCGTTTCTGGGCCGAGGCCGGCGTCGCCAAGCGAGAGAACAACATCGAGTTCGCCAAGCTCGAATCGGTCCTGCGTGATGATCTGAACAAAGTGGCGCCGCGTCGCATGGCGGTGCTCGACCCGTTGAAGGTGGTCATCACCAACTACCCGGCGGGTCAGGTCGAGCAGATGGAATGCGTCAATAACCCCGAAGACCCGACAGCCGGCACCCGGCTGGTGCCGTTCTCCGGTGAGCTGTACATCGAGCGGGAGGACTTCATGGAGGACCCGCCGAAGAAGTTCTTCCGGCTGGCACCGGGCAAAGAGGTTCGGCTTCGTTCGGCCTACTGGATCAAGTGTGAACAGGTCATCAAGGATGAGGCCGGCAACGTGGTCGAGCTTCGCTGTACGTATGACCCGCAGACGCGTGGGGGCAACAACCCGCCGGACGGCCGTAAGGTCAAGGGCACGTTGCATTGGGTCAGCGCGTCTCATGCGGTTGATGCCGAGGTCCGCCTCTATGAACACCTGTTCACCGCGGAGGACCCGACCAAGCCGCCGCCGGGCAGTGACAACTGGCTGGACAATCTCAATCCCAACTCGCTGCGGGTGATGCCGCACGCCAAGGTCGAACCCGATCTGGCCGAGGCGTCCGTGGGCGTGACTTATCAGTTCGAACGCATGGGCTATTTCTGCTTGGACAGCGTGGACTCCCGCCCCGGCAAGCCGGTCTTCAACCGAACGGTGACCCTCAAGGACACGTGGGCGAAGATCCAGAAAAAGGGCGGCTAGTCGCCGAAGCCCGCGGGGCCGGGTGCCTCACGGAGCAGGGTCTCGTTGGGGACACGGCCGAACGCGATTTTTTCGTCCATCCGATGGCGGCAGTGGTGCATGCCGGCGAAGTAGATCGTGTCACGTCCGAAGCGCAGGTTCAACCGATCGATGACGTGTGACAGGCTCTGTCGGCGTTGCGCCCCGGGGAACAGCAGGCCGGGGGTCGCGTCGGCGGGTGTGAGCCGGGTCAGGGTGACGGACACCTTCATGGGGGCATGGCCGGGGTGTTGGTGCAGGTGTTTGGGGCGTCGGTTCCAGAGGCGCTGGAAATGGTCGAGGATGGTTTGGGTGTCCTGGCAGGTGGGCAGGGGGATGTCGTCGCGCCACCGCAGGCCGGAGGTGTAACGGATCGAGGCGTGCAGGTGGTGCGCGAAGTAGCCGTGGTGTCGGAGGCGGTAGGCGGTCTTGTGCAGCAGGCGTGTCATCATGGCGTGGGCGCCACGGTCGCTGCGCAGCTCGGGGGGCATGACGTGGGAGTGGCCCATCGACTGGCGGTGGGTGGCGGGTTCGGGCATGTCGATGCCATGCAGACCGTACCAGTAGTGCTCTCCTTGAACCGACCCCCAGACCCGGCGCATGTCCTCTTTCGACAGGGCGTACAACGTCGGGATGTCACGGATGCCGTGGCGCAGCAATCGGTTGAGCATGCCGTCGCTGATCCCGACGAGGTCGGTGAGGTTGAGGTGGGCGAGGCGTTGCGGCAGGTCATGTGGTGTCAGCATCGTCAGGCCGTCGGGCTTTTGCAGGTCGGAGGCGATCTTGGCCAGTAACCTTGTCGGCGCCAATCCGATCGAGCAGGTCAGCACGTGGCCGACGTCCTCGGCGATCTGTTGCTTGATGCGCCGGGCCAGTGTGGTCGCGTGAGCCGGCTCGCGTTCTTCGCGTACCAGCCGGATGGCCCATTCGTCGATGGAATAGACCTTGTGGATAGGGGCGCAGCGGTCGACGGCGGCAAGGATCCGGTGGTGAACCTGGACATAGAAGTCAGGCCGGGCCTTGACGATCACCAGATCGGGGCAGCGCCGTCTCGCTTCCCCCACGCCCGTGCCGGTGCGGATGCCGAATCGTTTGGCCTGGTAGCTGGCGGCGATGCAGCAGGTGTGGTCCGTGTCGGCGATCGGGACGACGGCGACCGGTCGGCCCCGCAGCGCCGGCTGGAACTGCTGCTCGACCGAGGCGAAGTAGCTGTTCATGTCTACGAAAAGCCAGTTGAGCACGGCCCGATTCCTCACGCAGCCCGGGAACGGACAACCCATGTATGTTCGTATAATGTTAGGTATCTGTCAAGGGTGCAGCGATAAATGAGGGGAGGCTGTGTTTCGGATCCGGAAAGGAAGCGAGCGGAGAAGGCCGAGGCTCACCGAAGCGGGATGTCGCTGGCCGAAGTGCTCAGTCGGCGGGGTATTGAAGGAGGTTGGCTGCTGCGTCGTGATACACGCTTCGGAGCGCCGAGCCGGAGACAGCGGCACCACAAAGCCGGGCGGTGGATTTTTCGTCCACGGTCGGATCGATCATGTGCAGGTCGGGATCGACGATCGGACTGGGGCCGACGTAGTCGGTTTCGATCAGGGTGCGCAGCGCCCAATATCGGCTGGCGTAAAGATCGAAGTCGTAGAGGTCGTGGTTGGCGACGATATCCGTACCGAAGAGGATTCGGCCGGGGTTGTTCTCACACAGTTCGCGGAAGCGTTGCGGGTGTTTGCTCAGCTCGCGGACCTGCCATTTGGCGGCGCTGGTGTCGATGACGTAATTGGAATGACGATCCAGGATGCCCTGTACGAAATCGAGGTCTTCCGGGTTGCCGCTCATATGGGCGCCGATCCATGTCACGTCGGGGTATTCGTCGAGCAGGTCTTCGAGTTGGGCGAGGTGCTCGGCCTTGGTGCCGTACTTCTGTGCGTTCGCGTACTTGGTGGCGAACCACGTATCCGGGTCGCCGACGTGCGTCATGAAGATGCGGTAGCCCAGATCGTAAGCAAACCTGATGCTTTCGCGTCGTGCGGGTGAATCGAGGTGGAACGCATCGGGGTGCAGGTCGCGTCCTCGCGGAGCGGCCCAGAACTTGATGATCCGACAACCGCGTTCCCTGAACTTTTCCATCCGGTAGAGCCAGTCGGTGGTGAACGTGTCCGGCTGATCGCGGGCTTCGTAGTTGGGTACGGCGACGTATTCGATCCGGTCCCCGAACTCGTCGTTGATCGCGTCGATGTTTTCGAGCTTGGTCATCGACAAAGTACGGGTGACGCCGAACAGGTCCGCGACTTCGAAGTACAGCCGGGCGGCGTCAATGTTCCCGATGTGGGTGTGCACATCAATAATGGGGCCGGTGTAGGAGAACCGGCGGGCTTCCAGGCGATAATCCAGTCCGAGGCGGTTGGCGTCGTTGATCGGCTTATGATTCAGTGTGGCGGGTGTCATGGTGGGTTCAGCATGGGGGGTGTTGGGTCGGCTATTCTATGGCATCTGAACTCCCAGGCGAGCGTGATTTCTCCATGAACCGGCCACCCCGAACAGAATCAGCGGAATCACCCCGGATCCGGATGGTGGCGATCGACCTCGACGGGACGTTGCTGCGATCGGATAAAAGCCTGAGCGAAACCAACGCTCGTGCGATCGCTGAAGCCACCAATCGAGGCGTGCATATCGTGCTGGCATCAGCCCGACCGCCCCGCAGTGTCCGGGAGATTTATCACCGGTTGGGGCTGGACACACTGCAAATCAACTACAACGGCGCCTTGGTGCACGACATGTCCCGTGGTCGGCATGTCCGCCATCAGCCGATGGGCGCAGACCTGGCCGGTCAGATCATCCGATATGCCCGGGAACTCGATCCGCAGGTGGCCGTCAGTCTCGAGATCCTCGACAAGTGGTACACCGACCGGGTAGATGACTCTTTGCCGACCGAAACCAGCCGACGGTTTACTCCGGATGCGGTGGGGCCGATCGAGCGGTTTCTGGATGCCCCGGTGACCAAGCTGATGCTGCTGGCTCCACCCGATCGGATGAATCGGCTCCGTGAGGCGGTCCATGCCCGATTCGGCCGACAGATCGAAATCCTGGTCAGCGATGACTACCTGATCCAGCTCGTGGACAGACAGGTGGACAAAGCCAAGGCTCTTGAGGCGGTGGCGGATCATTACGGGGTTGGCCGTGAACAGGTCATGGCGATCGGGGATGCGCCCAATGACCTGGGCATGATCCGTTGGGCGGGGCTGGGCATAGCCATGGACAACGGCTGGCCTGAGCTGAAGCGGGTCGCTTCGGTGATAGCCCCATCCAACGACGAGGACGGCGTGGCGTATGTGATCAGGCGATACGTCCTGGGAGAAGAGGGGTAATCAGTACGCAAAAAAAGCCCCGCCATGGACGGAGATGCCCATGACGGGGCGGGGGGTTGGGGTTTGGGTGGCTCGTAGAGAGCCGAGGTTTGGGGGGTTATTTAACTTCGATCTTACGAGGTTTAACCTCTTCCCGCTTGGCTAATTTGAGCGTAAGAATACCATCACTGAGCTTGGCTTCAACCTTATTTTCGTCAACCGGGACGGGGAGCTTGAAGCTGCGAGCGATCCGCCGATAGCAGCGCTCGTTGAGGTGGGTTTCACCCTTGGTTTCCTCGGTCTTGCGCTCGGCGGAGATGCTCAGTACCCCCTGTTCCAGCGTGACGTTGATGTCTTCCTTCTTGAAGCCGGGCAGCTCAGCCTCGACGATGATGGAATCCTCGTCCTCTCGGATGTCCACGGGGTAGGCCGCGGTGGTCAGGTCGCTTTCACCGGGCAATACGCTGTGGACAATCCGGTCCAGCTCGCGATGGATCTCATCCAGCGGGTTACGGTAGATTCGTCTGATAGTCGGCAGCATGGTGCAACCTCCTTTCTTTTCGTCATGGGCTGTTCCGCGAAGATGGCTGGGCCATCCTTGCTTGACGCGGGCACTCGTACTGTTGCAAGGGGTATGCCAGAATGCCGAAATTTTAATTGCTGAATAATTGTAGGTTTAAGTGTATTGGCCGCATCCGCTTTCTGCCTGATTGGCATGTAAGGCGTTACATCCTGCATTCTTGGCAACCGTGAGATGAATGGGTAGGAGAATTGATCCTTTCGACGTGACAGGCGACAATCCGGGGTTATGTCCATCAAAGCCGCCATCGTCGGGCCGACCGGGTACACGGGCTACTACCTGATCGATATTTTGCTGCGCCACCCGGAGGCCGAGTTAACCTATCTCGCCAGTCATCGGGAACAACTGCCGGATATCCGGGAGGTGTTCCCGGCATTGCTCGGTCGGATCGAGGAGGACGTGGCGCAGTGTCGGCCGATTGAGCCGGGGGCGCTAGCCGAGGAAGCCGACGTGGTATTCCTGGCGCTGCCCCACAAGGCGGCGATGAGCTACGCGCCCGCGCTGCTGGATGCGGGGTTGCGTGTCATCGACCTGTCAGCGGATTACCGGCTGGCGGACCCGGACTTGTACGAGCGGGTGTATCAGCAGCCTCATGACGACCGGGATAACCTGACGGAGGCGGTGTACGGCCTGCCGGAACTGAACCGGGACCAACTGCCCGGCGCGATGCTGGTCGCCAATCCCGGCTGTTACCCGACCGCCGCAGCCTTGGCGATCGCGCCGTTGTTGTCCCACAGCCTGATCGCGCACAGCTCGATCATCATCAATGCCGCCAGCGGAACGACCGGCGCGGGCAAGTCGCCCAGCGATCTGCTGCACTTCCCGAATCAGAACGAGTCGTATCTGGCCTACGGCAAGATCGGCGGGCATCGGCATCAACCCGAGATCGAACAGACCTTGTCCCTGGTAGCGGGCAAACCGATCCAGGCTCTGTTTGTGCCGCATCTGCTGCCGATCGATCGCGGGATCCTCGAAACGATCTACCTGAAACCCGCCGACCCGGACGTGACGGAAGACGAGTTGTTTGAGGCCTATGAAGATGCTTACGGCGACGAGCCATTCGTACGGATTCGCGAGGATCTGCCGAATGTCAAACACGTCGCGGGCACGAATTTCTGCGATGTCACGGTCCGACTGGTCCGCCGGGAGGAGTCGGCCCAAGTCGTGGTCTTCAGCGCGATCGACAACATGATGAAAGGTGCGTCCGGCCAGGCTGTGCAGAACATGAACGCGGTGTTCGGGATGGATGAGACGGCCGGCTTGCTCTGAGCGTTGAATCTTTCTCTAGCGTGCGCGTTCCCAGACCATGTGCGGCAGCTCCGGGAGGATGAGCTTGTCCATGGCAAGACGGACCGCGTTGGGCGATCCGGGCAGCGAGAAGATGAGAGTTTGGCCCGACAGGCCCGCTACCGCCCGGCTGAGCATCGCGGCGGCGCCGACCTGCTCGTAGCTGAGCATACGAAACAGCTCGCCGAACCCTTCCAGTTCTTTATCCAGCAGACGCCGAACGACCTCGACCGTGGTATCTCGGTTGGCGATCCCCGTTCCGCCGGTGGTGATGATGGCGTTGGGGGCTTGTGTTTCGGCATCCCCGGAGGGAAGCCATGCGCGGAGCTGATGTTCGATCTGCTCGGGTTCGTCTTTGACGATCGTGTAATCCGTTACGAGATGTCCAGCCGACTTGAGCGCGTCGATGATCAGTTTGCCGCCGGTGTCCGTTTCCGCCACGCGCGTATCACTGACGGTCAGCACGGCACAGCGGGCGCTGACTTCGGCGGACTGGTCACGGTGCTGTCGGGTGGATTGGCTCAAACCGGCATCCTTTCCAGAATCACACAACGGTTAAGCCCTCTGCACAGCTTATTGCGGCGAATACCGGTCAGCCCAAGGATGCTCGAACATCATGGCTGCCGGCATCATCGCCATTTGCGCCAGGGCTGAGAAGGGTTCGGCCACCAGGCCAAGCAGGTTTTCTCCGTTGAAGTTGCCGGCTTCGGCACCCCGCAAGGCTTCCTGGATCTGCCAGACCGGGTCCGGGGCGTGCAGCGGGCTGACGATGTCCTCGCCTAACGGCGGGTTAC
>CAZJCN010000047.1:9929-13709 GCA_964544195.1 uncultured Phycisphaeraceae bacterium
AAGTGACAGGATTGCGAACCGGTCAGGGTTTGAACTCGATCAGTGCCCGGTATTTCGGCGCGGTGTTCAGGTCCTGATCCATGGTGTCGAGTTGACCCCACGCGCCCCACTTGTCGGGTTTTTCCACGAAATTGAAAGCGGTGAACAGTTCTCCGCCGGCGTCGCGCCACTCCCGGAGGTTCTGACGATAGACCTCGTACATCCGGGGGTGGTTCTGTACCGCCAGCAATGCCTTGGCCCAAGGCGGGTTGCCGCCGTCGGCGGTGTAATGCTGGCCGCCCTCGTAGCTGATGAGCGGGATGTGGCGGTTGAGTTTTTGTGACCATTCACGGGCAAGCCGGCCGTGGGCCTGGTAGTTGTTGCGCACGCCGCGTGGGATGTCCTGCATGGCCATATCCAGAATGTCATTCGGCGTGGTCCCGGCATGGAGTCGGCGACGCTGTTCGGGAGTGAATCCGAAGTAAGTCGAGCAGGAGATCGCATCGAACCGGCCCTGCAACGCTTCGGCCAGCTTCTGGGTGACCCACGGGTTGTCCTTCTGCCCGACTGCGACACGGATCACGCGGTCGGCTTCTTCGCCGAACACCTGTCGCCAGATGCGGAAATCACGGTCGGCTTCTTCAGCCCACCGCTGGCGGAATGCTTCCGAAAGCGAATCGCTCTGTGTAACCGACTGGATCCACTTGTGTTGCGGGAAGTGGGAGTTCCAGACCTCGTTGGACCATTCGACGTACACCTTCAGGTCGGGCCGAAGCCGCATGCGTACCTGCCGGGCGAAGGCGTGGACATAAGCGTCGTCAGCCAGGTGTGGCATGCAGAACCACGGGTCAGCACCCAATTCATTGCACAGCTCGATCATGTATTCAAGCGCTACGCCCCGGCGTGTGCCTTGTGAGTAATTGTTTGGCTTGGGACGATCTGACCAGGTGCGGATCGATGAACCATTAGTACGCATCCAGTCCATGAAGCGGATGACCGAGAACGGTTTGAGTCGCTCCAGGTAAAGCGGATGGAAGGGTGATTCGGCGTCCTCGAAACCGGGCATCCAAAGTCGTACGTTTCGAACGGGGTTGGTCGGATCGGAGTTTTCGATGCGCAGGTCAATCCCGGCATCCGTCGGCTTGACATCGACCAGGATCCTATTGCCGTGGCGCTGGATGTTCTTTGCGTCGAGACCCAGAACCACATCGCCCCGGCCGTCGAACGTGCAGACATATTGCCCGGCCGGGTAGGCGCCGCCGGTGCCGACGAAGATGACGGTATGAGCGGCCTGCCCGGGCTTGAGCAGCGGCCAGCCCTGTTCATTCAGTGTCAGCGTTTCACCGGTGTCGAACACACCGCCCCCCGGTCGTGTCGCCAGCCAGGGACGAGCCATCTTCATCACGTCCACGAATACCCACTCGCGCGTGTAGTAATTCACCTCGGCGAGGTTGATCCCCAGAAACCCACGTGTGTATGTGTCCGGCAGGGGAGCGATGTCGGGTTGATCGGTCGAGGGCGTGATGGATGGTCCGCTGTCGTCGGATGTGGCAGTATCTGCCGGGGTGTCGTGTGGGTCGATCATGTCGGGCTGATCGGCGTTGTCGTCTATTGTTACGGGCAAGGCGCTTGATTCCGGGCCGGTACCGACGTGGAACAGGATCGCCTTTGATATGGAGCCGCCTTCATGATGAGCGGTCACATTCAGGATGTAAGGCCCCTCCGGATAGCTTGTCGGGTCCCACACGGCGTGGTCGCCGAGGAATGTGTAGGGGACGTAACGTTCGGTGTGTGACAGTGACTTCGGCCCGATCAGGTCAAACACGACGCGGTAGGGTTTGATGTGATCGGGAAGGAAGGCGAGGACCTGTGTGGGTTCGTTCAGAACCTGGTTTTCCCGGATGCCGGTGATGACAATCTGTTCGTTGCCGTGAGAGATATAAAAATCGACGATACGGAACGCGATACATCGGTGGTTGCGTATCAGGAAGGCGTGCAGGGTGTACTTTCCTGGGATGGCTTGTGAGGTGTCCCATCCGGCATCGCCTTTGAGCTTGAAGGGCAGCTCGCGTGCGGTGTAGATGAATCCGGAAGGGCCGTCGATCTGGTATCGCAGGTCGTAGTCGGCATCGGTGTCGAGGTTGGTGACATGTGTCTGGACGTAGAGCTTGCTGGTGACGATCTGGTTTTTACGGATGCCGGTCAGTGCCGTGATCCATGGATCGCCCGCTTGCGCCTGTTCCGGCACGAGACTCATCACTATGAAACAGGTCATGATCAGGAAGGCGATGGATCGGCTGACAAAACGGATGGAGTCAAACATCTGTGGCATCCTCTGTCGTGCCCGGCGTGGTGTCGGGCTGGGGCGGGGGCTGGTTTGTGTTGGCTCGAACGAATCGGGTGGGGGGTACTGCGGGGTTGGGGGGCGACGGGCTAGCCGTCGGTGTGTCCCAGAGTGTGTCACCGCGCGGGTGGTCCGATAACTATATCAATTCGGAGGAAAAATGCACGGGATTTTCCCTATTTTAACAGGGGTGGGCCTAAATCTTTGATTCCGCTGGGGTTGGCTGGAGATTGGCGGGGCGGGATGTCAGGTTTTCCGATCCGGACGACGTACCGATCATCTCGCCAATAAACAAGGTGGCTGGTTGTGAGCTCTGGTATCGTATGGCTGATAATTCAGCGACGACAACACGTTCAGGGAGGTTCATATGAGTCAGCCGACACGCCGGGATGTTCTGAAAAGTGCAGCAGTTGGCGCGATCGCCGCGGGGTTGGGGGCAGGGGTCAGCGCACAGGGGGCTTCAGCGGAATCAGGAGCACGGGCTACGACACCGACCGGTCGTGTAGACCGGCGGGTTCTCGGAAAGATCGGCAAGCCGGTCAGCATCCTGGGGCTGGGGCTCGGTAGCGCGTTTACCAAGCCCTACGAGAATGACCGGGAGGCCGGGCTGAAGTTACTGGACGAGGCCTTGAAGCGGGGGGTGAATTATTTCGATACCGCGCGGGCCTACGGCGAGAGTGAATCCATCATCGGGCCGTTCGTCGAGAAACACCGTGAAAGTATCTTCCTCGTATCCAAGAGCGGATATCGTGACTATGACGGATTCATGCGTGAGTTCGAGACATCCTTGAAGAATCTGCGCACGGATCACATCGACCTTTATCACCTTCACAATTTCAAACCGGGCCAGGACGACGACCTGCGTGCCATTGAAAACGGTGCGGCCCGAGCGGCCCGTAAGCTCAAGGAGCAGGGAGCGATCGGAGCGTTTGGCGTGACCGGGCACAGTGGCGCGAAGATCCTGATGGATGCGATCAAGCTGTTCGACCCCGATGCCGTGCTGACCATCTTCCCGGCCGACAGGCCGGACAACGGGCGGTATGAAGATGAACTGCTGCCCCTGGCACGGGAAAAGAATATGGGGGTGATCGCTATGAAGACGGTGCGCCAGGCCCGTGAAAGCGATCTGAAAGGCAGTGATCTGGTGCGGTATGCGCTGTCACTGGATGGGGTTCATACCGCGATCGTCGGGCTGGATACGTTGGCTCACCTCGAAGAGAACGCTCGGATGGCGTCGGGCTTCACCCCGCTGGATGCCTCGGCTCGAAGCGAGATGACCCGGGCGGTGCGTCTGGCGTTGGCTGACCAACAGCCCCCTTGGGCACGAGATGGATACGACGACCACCGCACGATGTGGGCATAAACTGGCGTCGCTGGATTGAAGAAGGTTGCGCTGCAGACGGGCAAATGACCGTGAGAGGATTCGAACCTCTGACCTGCTGCTCCGGAGGCAGCCG
>CAZJCN010000048.1:0-13634 GCA_964544195.1 uncultured Phycisphaeraceae bacterium
GTCGGATTGTGTCAGCCGGGAAGGCAGGCCGCACTGCTGGGCCAGTTTGGGCCGGCCATCGGGCCCCGTACCGATTGCCGGGTTGCGGTAATAGTTCCAGAGCTTCCTGAGGCAAGGGGCTTTATCGCGTTGGTGGGCCTCGATCAGTGCTTCAAGCTGAGACGGGTTCAGGCTGGTGTGTTCCGGGTTAACGCTGCGGCTCATATCGACTCCGAACTAAAATGGCGATTTCGGGCTTTGGGCTTGTCAATCAGGCAGGCCCTTCACCCTTGGCGAAAATGTCGAAATCGAGCGCACATTTCCGGCCCAATCAGGTGACAGCATTCACGCAAATACTTGCAATAAATATAATTATAATTTATTAGCCAGTTTAGAATTTCTTCTCGCCAAGTAAGGGGGTTTGTGCGCATGAAATCAGCAGCTGGAGTTGATATTCACAGCAATTGATGATTTAATTAGCGTAGATGGGAAGAGCTGAACAAGAATTAGACATTCTGGAGCAGATCAGCCAAATTCTTGGCGATGGTCTTGAGTTGAGCCAAGTGTTTCAACGTGCTATGGCTCTGCTCAGTGAAAAGCTGCATATCCAACGGGCAGCGCTGGTTTTACTTGACCCGGCGTCGGATCAACTCATGACCGTCGCCAGCATCGGTTTAAGCCCCGAAGAGCAGAGGCGAGGACGGTATGCCATCGGGGAGGGGGTGACCGGGCAGGTACTGGCCCATGGAAAACCCGCGGTTATCCCCGATATCACCCGGCATCCCGATTTTCTCAACCGCACAGGGAGTCGAAACCTGACCGATCGGGACGGCAATCCGGTCAAGATCAGTTTCATCTGTGTTCCCGTTCGCGACGGCGGACGGGTGGTGGGCACGATCAGCATTGACAAGCCCTACGTCGACGACGAACAACTCGAAGCGGATGCTCGGCTGCTGACGATTATTGCCGGTTCAATCGCTCAGACTATCCGTATCCACGACCTGATCCGTGTCGAAAAGGATCACTGGCTGGAGGAAACCCAGCAGCTCCGGGAAAACCTCCGGGGCAAGTACAAGTTTGACAATATCATCGGCTCCAGCCCCGCGATGCTCGACGTGCTGGCGACCATTGGGCAGGTGGCCAGCAGCCGGGCGACGGTGCTGCTGCTTGGAGAAACCGGCTGCGGTAAAGAGCTGATTGCCAAGGCGATTCATTACAACTCACCCCGAGCGGACAAACCCCTGATCCGGGTCAATTGCGGTGCCCTCTCGCCCCAGCTACTGGAAAGCGAGTTGTTTGGTCATGTGAAAGGTGCCTTTACCGGGGCGGTTCGAGACAAGGTCGGTCGATTCGAAGCGGCAGAGGGTGGCACGATTTTCCTCGACGAGGTGGGCACGCTGGACCCGCAATTGCAGGTCAAGCTGCTGCGTGTACTTCAGGAGCGTGAATTTGAGCGGGTCGGTGACCACCGTACCGTCAAAGTGGATGCCCGGGTCATCGCCGCGACCAATCTGGACTTGGAAGAAGAAGTCCGCAAGGGGAATTTCCGAGAAGACCTGTATTACCGTTTGAATGTCGTGCAGATCAATCTACCTCCTCTGCGCAAACGCCGGGAAGACATCCCGCAGTTGATCGACTTCTTTCTGGATAAATACAACAAAGAGAATCAGCGCAACCTTAGAAAGATCAACCGGGACACATTAAACACCTTGTTGCGCTATCCTTGGCCTGGCAACGTGCGTGAACTGGAGAACGCCATCGAGCGTGCCGTGGTGCTTTCCTCCGGCGAAGAGTTCACGGATGACTTGTTGCCGTTGCAGATCCGTCTGTTTTCCAAGCAGACACGCGGCAGTTCAACCGATACGTCCATTGAATCCCTTGCCGCCCGGTTGGCGGAACACGCGATCCGTGAGTATCAGGCATACGAAGGGCAGGTCTATGAGTTGGTTGTCGGCGAGATTGAAAAGCAGTTGATCCGTGAAGCATTGGAGTTCAATGGCGGCGTCAAGGTTCGCACCGCCGACTTTCTCGGCATCAATCGAAACACCTTGAACAAAAAGGTCAAGGATCTGGGAATAGACGATGAGTCGTAAGGTGGAGTAAGACTCGAAGCTGACGATCAGCTTTATGCGGCTTTGCGCAACTCGCCCTCACCCGGATAAATCGTACTCCGGCCCTTGTTTGCCTTGGATTGTGCAGGGCGTTGTCGTTGATGCGAAGCCCGTTTTCTCCATCGCCGTTTCTGCCACCACGTCACGGCCCAACGTGTCGGATAATAGCTGAAGAACCCGGCTGCCAGACCGGTGATGGCCCCGCCTATGAACAATGGGATCAGCATGGCCGGGCCTAAGCTGTACATGTTATGGAAAGCGGTAAAGAGGGCATCTATGCCGTAACTTGGTTCGCTTCCCCGGATCGCCAGGCTCAACTGCGACAGCCCCGCATCCGGCGAGCCGAACCAGAACGGCCGACCGACTAGGTATGTCAACGCGTATGCCGGGCCGATCGTCAACGGATTGGTCACCCACACGGCCGCCATAGCCGCCGGGCGAGAGGCGTTGAACACCGTCGCCAACACCCATGCCAGACCCATCTGGAAACCGATGGCCGGCGTAAACGCGGCGAACATCCCAAGAGACACCCCAAACGCAATTCGTTTGGCACTGGTATGGATAGGAAAGATCAGTCGAAGATGCGCATAAGCATCGTTAAACCTGTTGGACAGGTTTTTCCAAGACGCGCTCCCGTATCGAATCCATAGTCGACCGGACATGTATGACAATATCGGTCAGTAAACACGGTTACTTCTGATCGTTCTGTGAGGATCGTAACGAAGTCCGTCTTGGTTACATAGCGAGGCGGGTACGCCGAGCCACTTATCGGGGCGTCATGTCCCTTTGCCGAGCTTGCATGTACTCAACAGCCGGTTTACGCGACTGGAACACTTGTACGCCGCGATGTGTCAGCACATAAGCCCCCACCGCGGCTGCCAGTCCGACCAAAGCCCCGCCGACCGTCATGGTCCACATGATCCCCCACCCCGCGTCCACCAGCGTTGAGATCGGTGGGCTTTCGAATCGGATCGAACTTGATGTCGTTTCAGCGATCCCTGCCGTGGCTGTTTCAGGTGACATCAGCAAAGCCCCGATCCAGTAGGTCACCGCAAAGATCGGCCCCATGGTCAGTGGGTTGCTGATCCATACCGCCAACATCGCCGCTTTTCTGGACGCCCCTACGATGGTTGCCGCCAGTGCCGCAAGGATCATCTGTAGTCCCATGAAGGGTGTAAACGCGATAAACGATCCCAAGGCCACGCCCAAGGCCACCTGCCGCGGTGTCGCCCGGATCGCCACGATCGCCCGTGCCCAGCCCCGCCAGTCCGTATAACCGAATAGCAACCCCGCGATAGCTCGATTTCGACCTGTTCGGGTTTCGACGGGAGGTGACTTGGAGCGCTGGTTGGGAGCAGGATCCGACATGATCGCAAGCATCGGCTGTCAGAGACAGCAACCTGAGCAAGGCTGATCGAACCGGATTCTTCCGCTTGGCCCTTGCCCGTACAAACCACACATTCTCGCTGATACTTATGAACCCAATCCGGTATGATGGAGATATGACCAAGCCTAATAACGAGGCTGAAATCGAACGGATCATCCGGATCTACGGCAGCGATAACTCTCAGGGGATCATGGAGGCTCTAGAGCGTCAGTTCATGGTCCTTCATCACCGCTCTCAGGTGTTACTCGGTCTGACCGGGATTGTGGTCACCACGACGGGTTTCTCCGGCCGCCTCATCGCCGGAACCAATACCGCGGCTCAGTGGCTGATCATCACAGGAGTTGCCTTGGTCATGGTGGCTGCCGTCATCGTGTGCTACGGCGTGCTGCACCTTCGCTGGCTGACCGAGCAGCCCGGTGACGACCTCCGTGAATGGTTGCGACAGACGCTGGCTTACCGTGACCGTAAAACCCGGTACTACCGCGCCGGCATCATCATCACCATGGTCGGGCTGACGTTGTATGTCGCCTCCATCTTTATCATGCTCTACCTGCCAAAGGATTTCCCGGGCATCATGTCGGTGCGCTGACCCGTTCAACACGCACAATGCCTTGTCTTTGAAGTAGTTGAAGGAAAGTTAGCCTGTCAGGATTGTTTGACAGTCATACCTGTAAATGCTAGCCTTGCATTCCTGTCTCGGGCGGTTTACGCACTACCCGTGACAACCGGATACCCGTACCCCGGCCCCCGGTGATATCCCTACCTGTAACCCTGCCTGTGTGAGGACCCCGATGCGAATCAGACGTTGCCCCCTTTGGCTCTTTGCGATGATCTGGATCGTCGCCCTTGGGCCGGGGTTCCAGCCCCTTTTTGCCCAGGAATCCCTCCCGCAGACCATCTTGGCCTCGCAGGTCGAATTGACCGCACAGCAGAAAGCCGAGGTCGATGCTTTCGTCAGCGCCCAAGCCCGCAAGCTGACCAGTGAGGACCCGGCCGAGGTGGCCGAGGGACGCGCACGTCTGACCGAACAGTTCCTGAGTAACTCCCCTTACTTTCTGGATTACTACCGGCAATCAATCGCTGAGCAGGTGGTCCCCCTGATCAAGGAAGACAGTCCGTTAATGACCCGGCTCAACGTGGCCATCATCAGCGCCAAGTTGACGGGTGACAGCCTGATCGCGGTTCTTGAGAACGGCGCAGCGGACCCCAGCCCCGCAGTCCGTTATTGGGTGGCGAAAGCGGTTGGTGCTGTTGCCAAGGATAAGGGTTTTACTTCCCAGGTGCAGCAGCAGGCGGTCTTGAAGGTATTGTCTGATCGCCTCAAAGCCGAAGACGAATCACTCGTTCTGGAACAGGTCATGGTCGCGATCTCCGCTATCGACCTGCCGGAAGCCGTCGATACCGTGTTGGCCGGGCTGGACAGCCGTGTCGGTTTCCACCTGAGCAATCCCAACGCGTTTTACAAACCGGTCTACGGCGGGATGCAACAGCTCTATCGCAAGCTCGTGGCCCAGCGTGCGGCGGGCGAACGTGTTGACGCCCAGCTCTATGAGTTGGCTCGCACCGCTTACCGGTATTACGCGCTGATTGCCCGGCAGATGGACGGCTTGAACAACAACGGATCCGACAAAGAAGACCTGCTTCAGGACAAGGCCATGATGGCGTCATTGTGCGGCCAGGTGATGGCGTTCGCCGCGGGTGATGTGGCGGGACTCAGTATCCCCCAGCCGGTCAACACCAGCAACGCGGCACAGCTCAAGGCTTCGGCCGCACTGTGGCACGACATATTCCGCGGGGCACCATTCAATTATTCCGAGGAACAACTGACATTGGAGTAAACCCGATCCCGTGCGCATCCGGGGCCAACTCAGCAGCAAGACTGTTCAGTGAATTGAATGGCTCGCTGTCGATTATGCGCTCTGGCCGGTCACACCGACCGCTGCGGCGGCTTCGCTTTGGCCGTAGATCGCCTCGTCCAGCTTCCGGATCAGATCGACGTAATCCATCTGGGCAAGTTGGAACTCTCGCAACGTCAGGTTATGGACGACCGCGTTTTGCAGTTCCTGAAGCTTGCGCTTGTCCTCGACTTCGATCGGCTGCCCGGACATCTCCTTCTGCGCCACGGTATTGAGATGGCGGTTCAGGTCGTTCAAGGCACGTTGCGCGTCCGTATCCTCTTTCAGCTTCTTGACAGCCGCCTCCAGGCGTGCCACCTTGGGGTTGTCCTTCAACTGTTCTCCTAGCTCTTTCGCCGCCTGGATGAGCTGTTCATCGCTTGCCATCGGATCCTCGCTTAATCGGTTGCGTGATTGTCTGATTGATCAGGTTTGCGATAGCATAACCGGATATCCCGGGCGACGCGCCCGTTGTTATGACGAGAACACCGAATCGATCGAATACTTACATGTCTGACCGTTACACCAGTTCAATCCTCCGTCACTTGGCCGATGCCCGGTACGAACCCCGCACGCTTCATCAGCTGGCTCGGGATCTGGGCGTCTCAGACGACGAATTCCCGCAGTTCAAGGCAGCCGCCGAAGCCCTGCTCCGGGACGGGTGTGTGATCCTCGGGTCCTCAGACACCATCGCCCTGCCGCCGCCCGGCAAGGAAATGGTCGGCGTCTTCCGCGCCCATGAAAAGGGCTTCGGATTTCTCCAGCCCGACGAGCTGACGCAGCACGGTGACCTGTTCATCCCCCCCGGATCGACCGGGGATGCCATGAACGGCGACCGCGTCCGTGCCAAGGTGATCCGAGACAGCCGACGGACTATGCGGGGCAAGTCGCCCTTCGTCGGGCGAATCATCGAGGTGATCCAGCGGGCCGACCGACACTACGTCGGCACCCTGCATAAAAAGGGCCGACAGTATGTCGTGCAGATCGACGGCCGGATCATGACCGACCCGATCATCATCCGCGACCCGGATGTCAAAAACGCACGGCCGGGGGACAAGGTAGTGGTCGAGATCATTGAGTACCCCAAGTACCCCGGCGACCTGCCCGAGGGCGTGATCACCGAATTGCTTGGGCCGGGGGGTGAGCCGGAGATCGAAACCTTGTCCGTGATGCGAGCATTCGGCCTGGCGGAGAAGTTTCCCCGAGAAGTGGTCGATGAAGCCCGTCGCGTGTCACAGGCCTACGACCCCGACACGATCCCTGATGACCGCCTTGATCTCACCGACACCTTGACGCTCACCATCGACCCGCCCGACGCCAAGGATTACGACGACGCCATCTCGATCCGTTCGTATCAGAAAAACGGACAGACCTTCACGGAGTTGGGTGTTCACATCGCGGACGTGGCACACTTTGTCACCCCCGGATCGGCGTTGGACACCGAAGCCCGCAAGCGTGGCAACAGCACCTACCTGCCGCGACTGGTCGTGCCGATGTTGCCCGAAGTGCTCAGCAACGGCGTCTGCTCGTTGCAGGAGGGGGTCAACCGGTACGCCAAGAGCTGCTTTATCTGCTATGACGCCGAAGGTAATGTGATCAGCGAACGGTTCGCTCGCACGGTGATCCGATCCAATAAACGCCTGACCTATCTTGAGGCACAAGCCCTGATCGACGGCGATCTGCGCGAGGCCCGTAAGCACGCCAAGACCGAGCCCAAATATCCCAAGCCCGTCATCGACGCGCTCAAGCAGATGAACGAACTGGCACGACGCATCCGTGCCAGGCGGATCGAGCACGGCATGATCGTATTGGATTTGCCTGAAGTAGAACTGATCTTCGATGAGATGGGCCATGTTGTGGATGCTCAGCCTGAGGACGACGCCTTTACTCACACCCTGATCGAGATGTTCATGGTCGAGGCCAACGAGGCCGCCGCCCGGCTCTTCTACCGGATGAATGTCCCGATGATCCGACGCATCCACCCCGACCCGGATGCACACGGCGTGGATGAGTTGCGTATGTTTGCCCGTGTTGCCGGGTATAACATCCCCGCAAGGCCCAGCCGAAAACAACTGCAATCACTACTCGAATCCGTTCGCGGCAAACCCGCCCAACGTTCCATCCACCTCGCGGTGTTGCGCACGCTCAGCAAGGCGGAGTACTCACCGATGCTGATCGGCCACTTCGCCTTGGCCAGCGATCACTACACCCATTTCACCAGCCCGATCCGCCGATACCCGGACTTGATCGTACACCGCGGGATCAATGCATATCTTGACGCTGTATCGCGACACGAGGGCAGACGCAGGCCCAAGGCCAAAACCATCGGGCGTGATGTCGCCAGTGATGAGCGGGTCCCCGATGAGCCGACACTCCGCGAGCTTGGCCGACATTGCTCCACCACGGAACGCAATTCTGAGTCCGCAGAACGTGAACTCCGCAATTATCTCGTTCTTCAATTACTGGCAGAGCACATCGGCGAAGATTTCAGCGGGACCGTGACCGGGGTCACGGGCAATGGTGTTTACATCCAGATTGATAAATACCTGGTCGATGGCTTCGTCCGCAGCAGTGACCTGCCCGGGGCCGCCAATGACCGATGGCAGCTCAACCCCAAGACCGGAGCGCTGGTTGCTCAACGGTCGGGCTATTCGGTGTCGATCGGGCATCAGTTTACGGTACGTGTGGCGGCGGTTGATCTGCCTCGGCGGGTGATGGAGTTGGCGGTCGTGGACACTCGGTCTGAGGAGAAGAAGAAACACCGAAAGCTATCGCCCGGTAAGGCACGTGCCGCGACACGAACCGCGAAGATCAAAAGCGATCGCAACAAGCGCGATAAAAGGCAGACTAAAAACGGCAGGCGCCGCCGACGGTAACAGACCACGGAAACTCGATGCGATCCATGATGTTGGGAGCCTGGCTGCACGACCTTGACCCGGTCCTGTTACAGATCGGGCCATTATCGATCCGGTGGTATGGCCTGTCCTACCTGCTCGGGTTTTTCGTGGCTTACCTGCTGATCAAGCGGATTTGTCGTGTCGGGATTTCATCCCTTCAACCACAGAACGCCGCCGACCTGGTCATTACCGTAGCGATCGGAATCGTTCTGGGCGGACGCTTGGGTTACGTTCTGCTTTACAAGCCGGCAATGCTTTTTCACTTTTCTGATTCACTACCTTATTGGGATGTGCTTGCCATCAATAAGGGCGGCATGGCTAGTCACGGCGGAATGGTGGGCGGGATCCTTGCCTGCATTTACTTCGCCAAACGTCATCAACACAACACACGCTACCTGATCGACCTGTTTGCGTTCTCCGCCCCGCTGGGTATCTGCTTCGGCCGGATCGCCAATTTCATCAACGGCGAGCTTCTCGGTCGGCCGTGCAGCCCTGACTATGCCCTCGCGGTCAAGTTTCCACAGGAGCTGATCGATGCGCCTGTGTCCAAACTGTTGGAAGTCTACCAAGCGCTGCCATCCCCAGGTTCGATTGTGCCTGGCCTGACCGAGTGGAGTCCTTGGGTCATCATCGAGCGTATCCAGCAGGGCGATGCCATTGTCCGAAAAGCGGTTGAACCATTTCTGACCCCGCGCCACCCATCCCAGCTTTATGCAGCCATCCTGGAGGGACTGGTCGTGTTTGCGGTTCTGTTGTGGGTTTATCGACGACCGCGCAAGCCCGGACTGGTTGCAGGCCTGTTCGCAGTGGTCTATTCGATCGCCCGCATCTCGGACGAGTTCTTCCGCATGCCTGATGCGCACCTGATCGACAAGGAGTTTGCATTGTTGGGGATTACCCGCGGGCAGTGGCTTAGCGTGTTACTGTTCGTCGCCGGGACGGTTTTGATGGCTTACGCGCTGAAAAAGCCGGAACCAGCGATGGGTGGGTGGATGCGTCAGAACGATCGCTCATCCTGAACACGATATCGGGCGCGCGCCGGGTATTCACGCCAGTTCGATACGCGGATCGATCCAGGCATACGCCACGTCCACAATCAGGTTGAATATGACCAACATCGAGGAGTAGGTCAGGACGACGCCGAGGATCAGGAATTGATCCTTGTTGATGACGGAGTTGACAAAATGTTCTCCCATGCCCGGGATGTTGAACAGTTTTTCGATCACGAATGAGCCGGTCATCACACTTGCCGCGGCGGGTCCCATGAAACTGAGCACCGGCAGGTAGGCCACCTTCAACGCGTGTTCGAACAGAGCGGTGTGACGCGACAGACCCTTGGCCCGCGCGGTGCGGATGTAGTCACTGGACATGATGTCCGCCAGTCCCAGTCGGACTAATCGGGCAATATACGCCGCCGGTGCGATGCCTAGGGTAACTGCCGGAAGAATCAGGTGCATCGGTGAACCCCAGCCCCCGACCGGGAACCATTTGAGCAATCCCGCGAACACAGCCAGCAGAACCGAACCGGTGACAAAGTTCGGCAGGCTGATCCCGATCAACGCGACACCAAGACTCGACATGTCCAGCACCCCCCCGGGGCGAAGCGCCCCGATCACGCCGGACACCGTCCCGATCAATAAAGCGACTGCCAGCGCCGCCGAGCCCAGCATTACACTGACCGGCAGGCTGTCGGCGATGATGCCCGACACCCGTTCATCCTGATAATGCAGCGAAGGACCGAAGTCAGGCCACGCACGCTCCGTGCCCAGCACGACCCCTTTCAGATAGCTCAAGCCGAAGTGCACCGGCCCGCGGTCCATGTTGTATTGGCGGAGCATCGCCTCCTTGATCTCCGGCTTGACCTCCCGGCCGTCGTCCGTACTCAGCGGGTCCCCCGGCACCACCCATGCCAACAGCAACGTGACCACGAAGATCACCGCCAGGATCACGGGCAATTGCAGCAGACGCCAGAATATCAATCGCAACATCGACCGTTTCCTGTCGGAACGCGTTCCCGCACTTACCGGGTTCGGTCCACCGATACCTGCTCGAACCGAACCCGACTCCAACCGTTCAGCTTCAGTCCTTTGACCTTCTCCGGATCATACAGCGCTACTTCCACCTGATGATAGATCAACGCCATGGGAGATTCTTTCAGAAGGATTGATTCGGCCTGACGTAACAGGTCGAGACGGCGTTTGGGGTCAGCACTGTCTGCCGCTTCCTCCAGCAACTGATCGTATTTCGCGTTGCTCCACTTGGTGGTGTTGTTCTCATCATCCGACCGCCGGATGTCCAACCAGGTGGTCGGGTCGGCGTAATCCCCGTACCATCCGGCCCGACGGATGGTGTAGTCCTGCGTCCTGGCCCGGGCCGAACTGATCTTGGATTCCACGCCCTCCAGCCTGACGTCTACCCCGAGGTGAGTCCGCCACATGTTCTTGATTGCTTGAGCCGTATTTTCGTGCCCACCATTGGTGTTATAAAGAATGCTCAAACCCTTCAATTTGCTGCCGTCTTCGTAACCCGCCTCAGCCAAGAGTGCACGGGCACCTTGCGGGTCGAACCTCGGCCCGTCCTCCACGGGTGGACGATAGAAGTTCAACGCCGTCGGCGGGACAAAGCTGTAAGCGGGCGGCTCGTTCAGTTGCGTGATCGTGCGTGTGATTTCCTTCCGGTCGATCGCCATGGCCAGCGCGCGCCTGACCCGCCAGTCCGCCAAGGGATTCGGTTCGCCATTATTCAACTTCGGCAGGCAGTTGAAATTGTAGAAGTAGGTGGCCGCCATCGGCACAACATGAACATCCCGGCGGTCCTGTTGGATCAGGTCGTATCCGATCTCGGGGATGACCACCGGCACATAATCGATCTCTCCCGCTTCGTAAGACCATAGCTGCGACTGCTCGTTGTTCACGATCTTTTCCAGCACCGACCCGTTCTTCATCGATGCACGATTCCAGTAATACGGATTCGCTACAAGATAATTGTATTGGCGGAACTTCCGGTCTTTCAGGTAGTAAGGCCCATTACAGACCAGTCGCTTAGGATCATTCCAATAGGTCGGGTCGTACAGCACCCGACCTGTCTGTGCGTTGAACAGCATCGCACTATCCACGCTGGCCTTGTGCACCGGCATGTAGGTAACGAAAGCCAGGATGTCGATAAAGTACTCTGTGCGTCGGTTCAAGTGGATGATCAGCGTATGATCATCCGGAGCTTCGACACCGACCATATCATCGAAACGTTCCAACGCCTCATGCCAAAGCGATCGAGCCGCGTCTTCGGACCCGCCGTCCTGAGCGTGCGCAGCGGCGTAATGTTCGAGTTGTTGATTACGAAATCGAAAAAAGTCCTCGGCACCGCGGATGAAAAACATGAAGTGGCCATACCCCGCGGCAAGGTCCGGCAGCATGGCACGGCGCCAGGCATAGATAAAATCCTCCGCGGTTACCGGATCACCGTTGGACCACCTCGCATCCGGCCGAAGGTGAAAAGTGTATGTCAACCCGTCTTCTGAAATCGTCCACGTATCCGCTACCCCCGGATAGGTCTGCATGTCGTTGAAATCCAGCGTGACGAGCGTTTCAAACAACGCATGCGTCAAACGAACATCATGCAGATATGTCATCAACTGCGGGTCGCGGTTGTTGTGCTCGGCTGTCGATGAAAAAACGAAGTCCGCCTCCGGCATCGGCGTCCCCAAGCCACCGATGAGTAGTGGAATTGCAAACATGATGCCGATCAACAAGGCGATGCGCAGAACCATGCCGATAGTGTACCCTCCACGAGGAACACGTCGCGATAATAAATCTCTGTATGTTGAGATCACTTGATCGACACAACCCCACCCGCATCGGCGGTACGTCGATCCAGACTCGGCTCCAGCACCCGGACCAGCTCCACTGTGTATCGAAGATCGGCTCCCGGGGGAATGACGCCCGCGGCACCTCGTCGCCCATACGCAAGGTAGGACGGGATCTCGATCGTCCGAATCTCTCCCTCTCGCATCCCGACCACCCCCAGCTCCCACCCCGGGATCAGCTCACCCGTGCCGATCGTCAGCTCAATCGGTTTGTCTCGGTCATAAGTGCTGTCATAACTTATCTGTTCCCGACCGAGATACGCTCGGTAATGAACACGCACCGTATCACCCGGCCCGGCAATCTCTCCGTCGCCCGGCGTCAAGCGCGTGTATCGAACCCCCGGCAAAATACTTACTAGCTCAAACTCGAAACATAACGGCCTGTCGCTTGGCCAATCGCGTTCCATCGGCATCACGCCATCCAACATCGAGGCCGGGATCAACACCCGTCGACGCTCGCCCACACACATGCCCGAGACCCCCTCGTCCCATCCGCGCGGGGCACTGCCTGACCAGTGCACGAATCCCACCGGGTCATCGGGCTTCGAGCGATCAAACTCCCGGCCGTCCATTGTTCGGCCCACATAATGGACACGTACATACCTGCCCGCCAATGCCGGCTCTCCCTTGCCCGGTTCCAGAACCTGGTAACGCAGCCCGCCCGGCGTCGTAATCGACCCATGCGTATCAAAAACATGCCGAATGACAGGCTCCGCAGCTTTAGACGGCTCCACGTCCGATAGTGATATGCCCGTTGGTTCTTCGGTCGGCTCGGTCGGGGTGGCGGGCGCTTTCGTGTTATCGGGCTTGACGTAGTACCACGTCACCGCCGCGATTATGGCCGCGATGATCAGCAATAGCACCCAGGCGAACAAACCCGGACCGGACTTGCCTCCTGTTGCATCGTGGAGCTGCGCCTCGGAACGAACCTTGCCGACACCGCGTGCCGTCTCCATTTTCTCAAGCATTTCGAGGTAACGTTTCTCGTCTTTATCAGACCCCTTTCGGGTCAACGCACCGTAGTAGCCTTGGCCGTCGCTTCGTTTGACGGCATAAAAGACCCGCCCTTCCCCGTCGCGGATCGCTCTTCCCAGGTCCTGATCACGGACTTTGACCGGTTGGCCGTCGTAAGGACTATGCACGATGATCGCCATGAGCCGTTGCTCCTGAACCAGCCGTGGAAACATCAACACCGCTGCGCGACTCTCGCACGTCGGTATCTTCCCATACTCATCGGACGCATCCGGGGTTTTCGGACACAAGCGGAAAGGCGATCTAATTTGATCCCATCGTCACTTCATCACGTCCGCTGAAGTTACACCCTCAAGACCGGCTCGGCACCTGTCCGATTCTTGGCAGGCGACGGATAAATCCTATGCATGAACTGATCTGTCACCTGTGACCGCCTTTTCTGGAACCATGACCGTGGAGTTTGGCATGAGCAAGCAGCAGATGATCGAACTGATCCGCCAGCGCAACCGTTCGGCTTCGAGTGAGTTTCTG
>CAZJCN010000049.1:0-13521 GCA_964544195.1 uncultured Phycisphaeraceae bacterium
CCCGCGGGCTGCCCTGACTTTCATCGGGTCGTGAAGTGTTGACTTAGATGATGACTTGGGCCTTCGGCAGCGCACGCCCCGGCGGAAGGCGGAGTTCAGGGCTCGGCAGCGACCGGTCCCGCGGAAGCCGTCCCTGCCGCCTCAGACCGGAAAAGCGTGAGTTTGGTCAACAAAGGATACCAGGATGATTCAGATCAACACACCAGGATGATCAGTCTTTCAGACCCTGAAGGCAAACAATCCATATCTACCTATAAATACTTGCAAAATGGTGCGTACCCATCGCCGAAGATATCAACCGCGCGTTGTGGAGTAAGTGCGGAAAGAAACAAGTTGAATGCTGACTGCCTGAGCGGTCCGCGGTCACGCGGCGTCGGCGTTGTCGCGGTCCTGGTCTGTGTCGGTAGCCGGCGGGTCGTTGATCAGCCGTTGCAGCAGCTTGGAGTAGATCTTGTCCTGTTCCGCGTCGTCATTCGATGCCGAAGTCAGGTTCAGGTGGGGTTGGGCGGTGCTGAGGTCCTGGTCCGCGTTCGCCGTCGGCTCCGGATCGGGTGGGGGTGGATCGTCTTGAGCGGGTTCAGCGGTCGGCTGGCTGGGGGTCGTCCGGGTTTTCTGCTGAAGGCTCTGTTCCTCCAGCAGGCAGCGGGTCTGGTCGAGCAAGGCCTCGGCCCGGTCCAGCATCTGCCGCATCTTCTTCTCGCTGACGGTCACATTGGCCTGCACCGCGTCGATCTTTTCTTCGAGCTTACGGATCGCGGTGGTGAAGCTCTCGTCGATCTGCCCGATCCACTGGTCGTACTGGTGCAGCGTCTGGGCGACGTCGTTGTTGACCTGCTCCCGGAGTTGCTTTTGAAGTGTTTTGATCTGTTGGATCAGATCGGTCTGGTTGGACAGCCGGGCCTCGGCGGCCTTGAAAAGCTGCATCCCGAGTTTGACGCGCTGCTCGGCCTGTGCCTGGACCCGCTTGAGCGCCTGAAGCTGTTGCTCGGGGGTCAACGGCTGACGCCGCAGCCCACTGAGCCCCGACGAACGGGGCATCGCCTGATTGTTGCCGGAAGATCGGGCCTGGTTCATCGCTGTTCTTGTCCCTTCGTGGCGCACGGGTCCAATTCCCATTATCGACCGGATATGCCGGTATCCTGCAAAATAACACGGGCTTGTGTTATCCTTGGCATCATGAAGCTGCAACAGGTGTTGGCGATATTACAGGACCTTGCCCCGCATCATCTGGCCGAGGACTGGGACCGGGTCGGGCTGCATGTCGGGGACCCCGAGTCACGCATCACCGCCGGGCTGCTGTGCATCGACCTGACCGAAGCGGTGCTCGACGAGGCGATCCGCAAGCGCGTGAACCTGGTCGTGGCGTATCACCCGCCGATCTTCAAGCCGTTGACGGCGCTGACCACGCTGGACCCCAAGCAACGCGTGATCTACCGCGCGGTGAAGCACGGCATCGCGATCTACAGCCCACACACCGCGCTGGACGCGGCCCCCGGTGGGGTCAACGACTGGCTGGCGTCGGGACTCGGGGACGGGCAGGTGCAGCCGATCAAGCGAACCGCTCCGGCGGACGGCAGCGGGTTCAAGCTGGTGACGTTTGTGCCGACGACGTCGGTGGACCGGGTGCGTGAGGCGGTGTGCCGGGCCGGGGCGGGGCGGATCGGCGAGTATGAACTGTGTACGTTTGCCAGCGAGGGCGTCGGCACGTTCCGCGGCGGTGCGGGGACAAACCCCGCGATCGGCCGGGCGGGCCGGTTTGAACAGGTTCAAGAATGGCGGATGGAAGTGGTGGTGCCCAAGTCTAAGTTGAGCGAAGTGATCTCGGCGTTGCGTGCCAGCCATCCTTACGAAGAACCTGCGTTCGATGTTTATCCCTTGGAGCCCGTGGCGGACACGGACACCGGGCAGGGGCGGGTGGTGACTTTGGATCGGCCGATTTCGTTATCGACGCTGGTTCGTCGGATCAAGGCACACCTGAAAGCGAAGACGCTGGAGGTCGCCGGGGCCGGTTCGCGCCGGATTCGACGGATCGGGCTGTGTGCCGGGGCGGGCGGGTCGCTGCTGGATGAAGCCGGGCCGATCGACGTGTTTTTCACCGGCGAGATGCGGCATCACGACGTGTTATCAGCGGTCGATCGGGGTGTCTCGATCATTCTGGCCGGGCACACCCAGACGGAACGGCCGTACCTGCCGACTTACCGCCGACGTCTTGAGAAAGTGACGGGCAGATCGGTCCGTTGGACGGTCAGCCGGGCTGACAAGGCCCCGTCCAATGTGGTCTGAGCCGTTGCGGGCAGCTTGGCACGGATAGGCTCGCCTGCTACAATACTCGGCTCAACCCAACCGTCGCCCCGGCCGTTCGGGGCTGCCTAAACCGAGACGGAGATCAACAACCATGGCAGAGTTTCAGAGCTTCGGCCCGACCCGGGTCAAGATCGTCACCAAGAGCAGCACCGGCAAGGATTACGTCGATTACAAGCGGAGCGACGACCTTCGCCGACTTCTGACTCCCAACGGCAAGATTCAGGGCCGTAAGCGCACCGGCCTGACCGCCCGGGAGCAGCGCTTGGCCGCTCAGGCCATCAAGCGGGCCCGTTACATGGCCCTGCTGCCCTACACCAGCGCGACGCTGTAAGAAAGTCCGACTGGTTGATCCAATAAGATGAGGTTTCTTCAACCCACGTCATGTAAGGCGTGGGTTTTTTACATTGCAAGCAAAATGGACAAAGAAAAAGCCCACGCATCGGGGCGTGGGCTGGGTGTTAACCGGATTGTTCAAGCGACTTACTTGATGAACAGCATCTCCTGGTAGGTCGGCAGCGGCCAAAGGTCGTCGGGGACCAGCTCTTCGAGCTGGTCGGCCACGGCTCGGACCTTGTTCATGGCGGGCAGTACGACGTCGCACATGTGGCGTGCCTCGGCCTTGAGGTTCTTGGCCTCGTGCCCCATGACCTTCTCCAGCTCGTCCGCCGCGTCCTGCAGGTCCTTGACCAGTGCGGTCACCTTGTCCAGGGTGTTGGTGTCGAAGGTGTAACCATTGGCCTTGAGGTTCGTGCAGGTCGTGGCCAGTTCGTTCTGGTAGCGGACCGCGGCGGGGAAGATCTGGGTCCGCGCCAGCCGGAGCGTCAGGATCGCTTCGACGTTGATCGACTTGACATACTGCTCGGTGTAGATCTCTTCACGGCTCTTGAGTTCACGTCGGGAAAGCACCTTGAACCGGGTGAAGATCTTGACGACCTCGGGGTCCGTGATCGCGGGTAGAGCATCGGGGGTGGTACGGTTGTTGCTCAGGCCGCGCTTCTCGGCTTCCTTGTGCCATTCTTCAGAGTAGTTGTCGCCGTTAAAGATGATCGCGCCGTGTTCCTTGATGATCTGCTGGACCACCTTCTGCACGGCGGCGTTGAGCTTCTTCGGGTCGCCCTTGGTAGCCTTTTCCAGCTCCGTGGCGATGTAATCCAGGCTGTCGGCGACGATGGTGTTCAGCGCGACCAACGGGCCGGCGATGGACTGAGCGCTGCCCAAGGCCCGGAACTCGAACTTGTTGCCGGTGAACGCGAACGGACTGGTTCGGTTACGGTCGCCTGCGTCTCGCGGCAGCGGCGGGAGGGTGTCGACGCCGATGTTCATCACGCCGGCCTTCTTGCTGCTCTTGGCCGAGCCGCCCTTGGCGATCTGGTCGAAGATATCCGCCAGCTGTTCACCGAGGAAGATCGAGATGATCGCCGGCGGGGCTTCATTGGCACCAAGCCGGTGGTCGTTGCCCGCATGGGCGATGACCGCACGCAGCAGGTGGTTGAACTTGTGCACCGCACGGATCACCGCGGCACAGAACACCAGGAACTGGGCGTTTTCATGCGGGGTTTCACCGGGATCAAGCAGGTTGCCTTGGGTGGCGTTGCCCAGCGACCAGTTCAGGTGCTTGCCGGAGCCGTTGACGCCGGCAAAGGGTTTTTCATGGAGCAGGCATTCCATGCCGTACTTCTGCGCCACGCGCTTGAGCATGATCATGATCAGCTGCTGATGGTCGGTGGCGACGTTGGCGTTCTCGAAGACCGGGGCGATCTCGTACTGGGCCGGGGCGACCTCGTTGTGGCGGGTCTTGACCGGGACGCCGAGCTTGTAAAGCTCCCGCTCCGTTTCCAGCATGCAGGCCAGCACGCGCTCAGGGATGGCGCCGAAGTAGTGGTCTTCCATTTCCTGGCCCTTCGGCGGAGCGGCGCCGAAGAGGGTTCGGCCGGCATTGATCAGGTCCGGTCGGGCGAAGAAGAAGTTGCGATCGATCAGGAAGTATTCCTGTTCAGGTCCGGCGGTGGCGAACACGCGGGAGGTGTTGGTGTGGCCGAACAGTTTGAGGATACGCTGGGCCTGGGCGTTCAGAGCCTGCATCGAACGCAGGACAGGGGTCTTCTTGTCAAGGGCTTCCCCGGTCCAGGACACGAATGCGGTGGGGATGCACAGGGTCGTGCCGTTGGGATTTTCAAGGATGTACGCCGGGCTGGTCACGTCCCAAGCGGTGTAGCCGCGGGCTTCGAAAGTTGCGCGGATGCCGCCGGACGGGAAGCTGGAGGCGTCGGGTTCGCCTTGGATCAGTTGCTTGCCGGAGAACTCGGTGATCGCACCACCCTGACCGTCAGGCGAGAGGAATGAGTCGTGCTTCTCGGCGGTCAGGCCGGTCAGCGGGAAGAAGACGTGGGCATAGTGGGTCGCACCTTTTTCGATGGCCCAGTCACGCATCGCGGCGGCGACGATGTCGGCGACGGATTCGTCGAGCTTTTCGCCTTCCTCGATGGTCTTCATGAGTTTCTTGTAGACGTTCTTCGGCAGGCGTTCGCGCATGACGCTTGGGCCGAAGACGTTGACGCCGAACAACTCCTTGCTCGGGGTTTCCGCGAAGTTGAGGGGCTCGGAAATCGGTTTGTAGTTCGTGACCGCCGTGATGGCTTGAGTCCTTGCGTTGTTGCCGCTCATGGGCTGACCGCTCCTGTTTTACCTGAAAGTCCTGAAACGATTACACGACGTTTGCCACAGTCACCGGACGGCTTGAGGCTTCTGGATTCCCACCTGCCCGGCTGTTCGATGCCTGTGTGGGCCGACATAGTAGCGTCTGTCTACTTCCGATGCAACACGATTTTGGCTTTGCATAAAATAAAGGCAGTATGGCCAAGTTACGCACATTCCGGACGCACACATGAAGCGTTATATATGTAATAGCATGCAAAATAATGGTTTGTGTAATAGATTGGGGTGTGAATCCCTATGTTCAGAGCCACATTTGGTGGATTCTGCTCTTGGATAACAGGTTGGATAGGTGTTTGATAACGGGTTGATCTCGTATTTCGATCACCATTGTCTTTCCTGCTAAGATGCTTGGCTCAACCCTATAGGACAGAAGCCATGACCGATCAAAACACCAAACCGGATCCTTTCAAGGCCCGCCAGACGATCCAGACCCCGCTTGGTGAGCGGACCATCTATCAGCTTGATGCTCTGCGAGGGGTTGGTGAGATCGCTCGCCTGCCGTACTCGATCAAGGTGCTGCTGGAGGCGTGTCTGCGGAATCTGGACAACTACATCGTGACGGAAGACCACGTCAAGGCTCTCGCGGCTTACGACGCCAGGAACGTCGGGGAACAAGAGATCCCCTTCAACCCTGGGCGTGTGGTGTTGCAGGATTTCACGGGGGTGCCGGCCGTGGTCGACCTCGCGGCGATGCGTTCCGGCATCGTTCGGATGACCGGCAACGAAGCCGATGCCGCCAAGGTCAACCCGCTTGTCCCGTGTGACCTGGTCATCGATCACTCCGTGCAGGTCGATGCGTTCGCCTCCGGCGTGGCGCTGACGATCAACAGCGAAAAAGAGTTTGAACGCAACCACGAGCGCTACCAGTTCCTCAAGTGGGGGCAGCAGGCGTTCGACAACTTCCGCGTGGTTCCCCCGGCGACAGGCATCGTGCATCAGGTCAACCTCGAATACCTCGCCAAGGTCGTCTGGGAAAACAACGGCGTGCTGTATCCTGACTCATTGGTCGGCACCGACAGTCACACCACGATGATCAACGGCTTGGGCGTGGTCGGATGGGGGGTCGGTGGGATCGAGGCCGAGGCGGTCATGCTCGGGCAACCGATCTACATGCTGATCCCCGAGGTGATCGGATTCAAGCTCACGGGCAAGCTGGCCGAGGGATGCACGGCGACCGACCTGGTGCTACGCGTCACCGAGATGCTGCGGCAACGCGGCGTCGTCGGGCGGTTCGTCGAGTTCTTTGGCGACGGTCTGGACCACATGCCGTTAGCCAACCGCGCCACCATCGCCAACATGGCGCCCGAATACGGCGCCACGATGGGCTTCTTCCCGGTGGATGACCAGACGCTGGAGTATCTGCGACTGACCGGCAGGGACGAAAAACTCATCCAGACCGTCGAACAATACTGCAAGGCACAGGGGCTTTGGCGTGATCCGTCGCACGACGTGGTTTACACGGATGTACTCGAGCTGGACATGTCAACGGTGGAGCCGTCCCTGGCTGGGCCGAAGCGTCCACAGGACCGCATCCGACTCGGTGATATGAAGCCGAGCTGGGAGAAGACGCTAAGCAGCTTCCAGGGCAGCGCCGATTCGGCCGGCGGGACGGCGACGGCGGTCAAGCCGAAGGTCCGAAGCGTCACCGTCGAGAGTGACGGCCAGACGTTTGAACTCAAGGACGGCGCGGTGGTCATCGCGGCGATCACGAGCTGCACGAACACGAGCAACCCTGATGTGATGATCGCGGCCGGGCTGTTGGCGCGCAAGGCGCATCAACTTGGTTTGACGCGTAAGCCGTGGGTCAAGACCAGCTTGGCGCCGGGGTCGAAGGTTGTGACCGAGTACTACAAAAAGGCCGGCCTGATCGAAGACCTGGAGGCGTTGGGGTTCCACACGGTCGGGTACGGCTGCACGACCTGCATCGGTAACTCCGGCCCGCTACCGGAGGCGATTTCCAAGGCGATCAACGAGAACGATCTGGTTGCGACCAGCGTGTTGTCGGGCAACCGCAACTTTGAAGGTCGCATCAGCCCGGACGTCCGCGCCAACTATCTGGCCAGCCCGCCGTTGGTCGTGGCATACGCCATCGCCGGCACGGTCGATATCGACCTGCAGAATGATCCGATCGGCCAGACACCCGACGGCAAGGACGTGTACCTGAAAGACCTCTGGCCGTCGCAGCAGGAAGTGCATGATGTTGTTGCGTCGTGTGTGACTCGCGAGCAATTCATCAGCCAGTACGCGGATGTGTTCAAAGGGTCGGAGAAGTGGCAGGCGATCGAGGCGCCGACCGGTGCGTTGTATCAGTGGGATGAGAAGTCGACGTACGTGCAGGAGCCGCCGTTCTTTGTCGGCCTGACGCCCGAGGTCAAGCCGATCCAGCCGATCACGGGTGCCCGCTGCCTGGCGAAACTCGGCGACTCTGTGACGACGGACCACATCAGCCCGGCCGGTGCGATCAAGCCCGATTCCCCGGCCGGCAAGTACCTGCTCGAACAGGGCGTGCCGGTGAGCATGTTCAACAGCTACGGCTCACGCCGCGGCAACGACCGGGTGATGACCCGTGGCACGTTCGCCAACATCCGTGTTCGTAACCAGCTCGCTCCCGGGACCGAGGGCGGGTACACCACCGACTTCACGACCGGGCAGGTCAGCACGATCTATGACGCCAGCGTTAATTACAAGAAGGCGGGCATCCCGCTGGTCGTGTTGGCCGGGACCGACTACGGCATGGGCTCGAGTCGAGACTGGGCGGCCAAGGGGACGTTCCTTTTGGGCGTTCGTGCCGTGATCGCGGCCAGCTTTGAACGGATCCACCGCAGCAACCTGGTCGGGATGGGTGTGCTGCCGTTGCAGTTCAAGCAGGGCGATACCCATGAATCTCTGGGCCTGACCGGGCACGAGGTGTTCGATATCGCCATCGATGACAGCGTTCAGCCGCGCCAGGCCATCACGGTCACCGCGACGAAGCCGGACGGCAGCAAGATTCAGTTCGAGACGGTCTGCCGTATCGATACGCCGGTCGAGGTGGAGTACTACCGTAACGGCGGGATTCTGCACACGGTGCTGCGGAAGATGGCGCAGTAGATACAAGTAATCATCCTTGTCCGTCGCATTCAACGATGCCGGCCGTCTGTGATATCCGGTGGTGTGACGGCATTCTGCGGATGGATGGATGATCTCGGGGTGTATTCATGTCTGATCACATGCGGGACCGGATCATCCTGTTGATTCCCCTTGTCTTGTTCGGGGTCATGGGGTTGTTGTTGACCACCGACTCGACGCGTGGGTTTGCGATGCGCATGTCACGTGAGAACGGTCCCATCGAATTAGCCACCGCGCTGTTGCTGGTGGTGGGGGCGGTGTATGGGATTCGGCTTGCGTGGCGAGTCAGTGCTGCCGGTGGGGGACGGTTAGCGGTGTGTTTTGTCGTGTTGTTTTCGTTGGGCCTGTTCGTTGTCGGGATGGAAGAAATCGCCTGGGGGCAGAAGTTGGTCGGCTACCAGACGCCGGCACTGTTTCAACAGGTCAACCAACAGCATGAGGTGACGTTGCACAACCTGCCGGGGTTGCATGGCCATTCCGACCTGATGTGGGCGGGGTTTGCGTTGTGCGGGCTGTTCGGGATAGCACTTCGCCGATGGGAACCGGCCCGGTTGATCGCGCCGGAGCCGACGTTGGCGTCATGGTTACTGATTATTGCCGGGGTGGGGCTGATGATGGCGTACCGCGATATCGTGGATGCGGACAACCGCTTCTTTACGTTGCTCCGCAGGATGGATGAGTTCATCGAGCTGTTGATCTCGATGGTGTCGTGCTTGTATCTGTGGCAGACAGCTCGGCGGGTGTCACCCACCGGTCACGAAGTCGAGCAATCCTGATTGCGGATCAGCCTTTGCCGCCTTGGGCGGGTTGCGGGTCCGGCCAGGTTTCCTGAAGGATCAGGCCGATGACCGCCGGGACGAACACGAGCAGGGGAACGACGAGCTGGTTGGCGGTCAGCCCGGACTTGATCGTGGATTCCCACGGGTCGAAGCTCAGCAACAGCGCCAATCCACCCAGCACCGCGATGGTCGCGCCGCTGACGGATGTGAACATCACGATCGAGAGTTTGAAGAGGATGAACGCCAGCATGCCACAGAGCATCAGGCCGACGAGCGCGCCGATCCAGTAGGCGTCGACGGGGATCTCGGTATCGGCGGCTTTGTTGAGGGCCGCGGCCACCCCGGCCCAGAGGTTGGCGCCGATGAACGCCCCGGTGATCCCGCCATAGATCGCCACAGCGAACTTCATCAGGGGGAAGGACACGGCGGCTAGAAGCAGCCCCATGCAGCCGGCCACGACGAAGGGTGCTTGGATCTGCTGGCCCAACCAGTAGCCGGTGAACAATCCGATCATCGCGGCGATGGCGACCGTAGCGGTGCGATAGAAGCGGTAGCCGTTGAGCATGCACAGCAGGCCGACGATCAGGAAGACAACCGCCCAGACCACGCTCAAGGCTTCCAGGTTTTCAACCAGTTTTTCCGGCTGGGCCAAGGCATCCGGGCTGGAGAACATGGCGGTTACCGTGTTGAACAGGTTTTCCAGCGAGGTCTGGTCCTGGTTCTGGGCGAGTGTGATAAGCATGGTGCGACTCCTATGATCTGCCCGGCATGGTCAGACAGGTTCGGCCTGTAGGGCGCATACCGGGTCCGGTGTCGGCATTACTTATCGGTTTCACGGGCGAAAATCGTCCACTGCAGGGCCACCCCGATTGTGGTTATCAGACCCAGGCAGATCAGCACCCCGCGTGGTGTGGCGGGGAGCCAGTCGGCGCGTTCCGGCATCAGTTGGGCCAGCAGGGAAAATGAACTGAACAGGATGAGCACCGCGCCGGCTACCGCGGACTGGATCGACGCCGCCTTGTATGGACCGACCAGACCCAGCAGCAGGCCGATGCCCGCAGCCACCAACCCGATCAGCAGCATCCCGCCCCGGGCGCCCGTGCCGGCTACGTTCCACCAGTTGACAACCGCCTGCCAGTAATATTTCGCTGCCTCACGCAAGGCATCGAGGATCACCGATCCGATCTGTCGGGCGGTTTCTTCGTTGATTGTCAGGCTGGCGTCTGCCGACTCGTTTTCGGTATCCGTTTCACCCAGTGATCCGGTCAGGCTTTCCACTGCCTGTTTGCCGGCGTCGATGAGCTGGTCGGTCGAGATATTGATCTCCATGCCGGACGAAGCGTCAGGTTCCTCGGTGGTGATGTGGTCGGTGGTGGTCATCGTTTCGGTGTCGGTTTCAGGGGGCGGGCCTTGCCAGAGCAGGACCGCGCCCGCCGCCGCCAGGCCGAAGATCAAGGCCCCGCTGATCGCCATCCACACCCGAAACAACAGGGCGGAGAGCAGGGCCCCGGCGATCCCGGCCCCGACGACCAGAGCCAGCACGACCGCTCCCTGATCCGCAAGCGCTTCGCCGATGAGCAACCCCGCCACGCCGCCAAGGATCAACCCGCTGAACGCACACATCGGCCGGGCCAGTTTGCTGCCAAGCGTCAGCAGCACCAGCCCGGCCACCAGCGTGATTGCCGGCAGCATCACCCCGATCGAGGCCATCTTCTCCAGCATGTCCTGTAACTGTTGGTTGTCCATAGGACTTTCCTGATCGGTACACGGGTCGATATGGATCGGATTTTAAATGATGCGGTTCGACCCGCTAACTGTTCATCCTATCGCCCAAATACCCGTTTGGCCGTTACAATGCCACCCCATGACCACCCACGACCCCGACAAGCAACTGGCCCCGCTGCGGGCACGGATCGACGAGCTGGACAAGCAGATCATCGAGCTTTTGAACGAGCGCGCCAAGGTCGTGATCGAGGTCGGCCGGATCAAGCAGACGGGGGACAACCCGATCTACGTCCCCGAACGCGAACGGCAGGTGCTCGATCAGGTCCGGCGGTACAACAAGGGCCCTTTGCCCGACGCCTGCCTCGAAGCCATCTGGCGAGAATTGATGTCCGGCAGCTTCGCACTCGAACGGCCGTTGCGGATCGGGTATCTCGGCCCGCCCGGGTCGTTCAGCCATCTGGCGGCACGACGAAAGTTCGGGGCGTCGGTCGAGTATGACGACCACAACGATATCGCGGGGGTGTTCGAGTCCGTCCAGCGTGGCCACATCGACCTGGGTCTGGTACCCATTGAGAATACGGTGTGTGGCGGGATCGGAGAGACGTTGGATTGTTTCCTCAACTCCGATGCCCGGGTGTGTGCGGAGGTGTTGATCAATATCCATCACAACCTGTTGGCGAATGACCCGCCGGAGCAAATCAAGCGGATCTATTCCAAGCCCGAAGCACTGGCGCAGTGTCGGAAATGGTTGTCGGTCCACATGCTCAACGTGGAGAAGATCCCGGCCGCGTCGACCTCCAAGGCCGCCGAGATCGCTGCGGGTGAGCCGGGGGCTGCCGCGATCGGGTCCGTCCTGGCGGGGGAGGTCTATGGCCTGAAAGTTCAGTTCGAGAACATCGAGGACAACCCGCAGAACACCACGCGATTCTTCGTCATCGGCAAGCACCCGCCCAAGCCCAGCGGCGATGACAAGACCAGCGTCATGTTCACCACCGAGCACAAGGCCGGCGCGTTGACAGCCGTGCTCGACGTCTTCAGGGATTACGGGCTGAACCTGACGCACATCGACAAGCGTCCCAGCCGCCGGGCCAACTGGGAATACATTTTCTTTGTGGACGTGATCGGGCACATCAATGACGCGAATGTCGCCGAAGCGATTGAGAAGGCTAAAAGTCATTGTCTTCAGATGACGGTGTTGGGATCGTACCCCCGGGCTGTGGAAGTGCTCTAGGCGGGTGTTTCGACACAGCCTGCTTCAGTTGTGAATGGAATGTTGCTGGATTTTGCATTTCCGCGGGTCAGGCGTGCGGTATGATGGTCACGAAAGGAGGTGACACGTGATCGATCCGCGCATTTTTGGTCATGAGGGCACAGGGATAGGTACGACGTTGACCGCCTCGGCGGCGGCACAGGCCCAGTCCGCGGCCAGTTCCGCCCGACGGGATGTCTCCCACCTTGAAGACCGACTCGAACGCCTGAGCCTGGTCTGCATGGCGATGTGGTCACTGATTCAGGATAAAACCGGCCTGACCGAGGAAGACCTGCTCGAACGGGTGCGCGTGATCGACCTGATGGACGGGGTCGAGGACGGCAAAGCCTCGCGGACTGTCCAGAAGTGCCATGCGTGCAACCGTGTCATGTCGCCCCGGCACCAGAAATGCCTTTACTGCGGTGCCGCAAAACTTGCGAAGAGTGCGTTTGACCGGATCTGATCGCATCGGACTTGGTTTTTTAAAGCTGGTTCGGCATTTGATTCCAACCGATATGGCGGCGAACCATTCAATAACAAAAGACCCGTGGAGATCGTCCGCGGGTCTTAACAAAGTGGTTATGTCGATCAGCGAATAAGTTATTCGTTGACTTTGTCCAAGTGCACGTCCATCTGCGGGAAGGGGATGCCGATGCCGGCCTGGTCGAGGTGCTGTTTGACCGCGCGGGTCAACTGTTCCTTGATGCCCCAGTAATCAGCGGCATTGCACCAGACACGGACGGTCCAGTTGACAGCCGAGTCGCCCAGGTCGCCCAGCACGATGGCGTGCGGCGGGTCGGAGAGGATGCCTTCGACGCTCCGGGCTGCGGCGTCTAGGACCTCACGGGTTTTATCAATGTCGGCCGAGTAATCCACACCCACCGCCACGTCGACACGTCGCGTCGGATGGTGGCTGATGTTTTCAATCGTCGCACCGTAGATGGACCCGTTGGGGACAATGATCCGGCGGTTGTCGGGCGTGTCGAGCGCGGTGGTGAACAGTTCGATTTCATAGACCTTGCCGACAACGCCGGCGGCGTTGATCACATCGCCGACCTTGAACGGACGGAAGATCAACAGCATCACGCCTGAAGCGAAATGTCCGAGAGTCCCTGACAGGGCCATGCCCACCGCGAAGCCAGCCGCCGCAAGGATCGCAGCGAACGCCGTCACCTCGATCCCCAGTCTGCCCAGCGCCACGATCACGCCGAGGATCAGGACCAGGTACTTGGCCATCTTCCCGAAGAAGCGGGAAAGCGTCTCGTCCACTTTGGCCCGGGTCAGCGAGCTGCGGACGCTGCGGTTGGCGATGTTGGCGACGATATACGCCACGACCAGAATGATGATCGCCCACAACAGCGGCAGCCCATAGTCCCGGAACAACTGAGACAGGCGGTCCGGGTCCGTCCACTGCGAGAGATCGGTCTGTGCGGTGCTTTCGACTTGGTCGGCGGCTTGAGTAGCCGTATCAGCCACAGCATCGGCGGCCTGCGCAAGCAATAACGTCAACATGGTCATGGTCTCCTGCGAGATTCAGATGGCTAATTGAAGATGTCGGTCCCCACAATCGAATTGGAATTGACAAGTACTAGGCTCCGTCTCAAAACTGCATCGACACACGGATTTTACCCGATGTGAAGC
>CAZJCN010000050.1:0-13515 GCA_964544195.1 uncultured Phycisphaeraceae bacterium
CAACGCCGCCCATTTGTTCAACCTGCCCGGCAAAGGAGACATCGCCGTGGGCGCCAACGCCGACCTGGTCGTCTATGACCCGGACTACCGTGGCACGATCAGCGCCAAGACCCACCATATGAACGTGGATTATTCGGGATTCGAGGGCATGACCATCAAGGGCCGACCATCGGTCGTCACCGTCCGAGGCAAGGTCCAGGTCCGCGACGGCGAGTTCGTCGGCGAACAGGCACACGGGAAACTGCTTCGACGCAATGTCTGAAACAGGTCTTGCGCTGATCGGATCGGATGTCAACACAACGACACGGGTCAATTACTCCCCAAGGCATCGGACTGCTTGACGAAGTCGTCGCCTGACCACTCGGCGTCTTTCGTGACCATCTTCTTGGCGGCAGCGGCGGCTCTGGCCTCGGCCTTGGCTTTGGCCTGCAACTCCACCAGGTGTGTGTGTGTGGTGAAGTACGGCAGGCTGTGGCCCTTGAAATCCTCCACACGGTTGAAGCCGTGCTTATCCATGAATGCCGCCAACTGCTCGCACATGTCTTTGACCATCGCGTAACCATACTTCATTACGCCGGTACAGACCTGTACGGTGTCGCAGCCGAGCAGGATGAACTGCGCCGCGTCTTCGCCGGTCTCGATCCCGCCGATGCCGGAGAGCGTTCGTCCCGGGAACTCGTTTCGGATCACCTGCGCGATCTCCATGCACATGCGCAGCGCGATCGGGCGAACCGCTTTGCAGGAGTACCCGCCGGGCGTGGTGTAGCCTTCGACGGTCGGCTCGGGGCGCAGGGTGTCGAGATTGACCCCGATCACGCAGCGGATCGTATTGATCGCGCTGATGCCGTCGCAGCCGGCCTTGAGGGAAGCCCGGGTGGGGTCTTCGATGTGGGTGACGTTGGGTGTCATTTTCGCCCAGACCGGGATCTTCGTCGCCTGCATGACCCAGCCGCAGACTTCTTCGAGGATATCGGGGTTCTCTCCCATCGCCGCGCCCATCTTGCGTTCGGGCAGGCCGTGCGGACAGGAGAAGTTCAGTTCGAACGCATCCACGCCGGTGTCCTGGCAGCGCTCGACGATCTCAAACCAGGCATCCTTGTTGTACTCCTCCATGATCGAGGCGATGAGGATACGGTCCGGGTACTTGTCCTTGATCTGCTTGAACTCGTCGATCCAGGTATCGAAATCACGGTCGGAAATCAGCTCGATGTTTTCCCAGCCGAAGATGTCCTTGCCGTCACTGCCGCGCAGTCGGCCGTAGCGTGGTGCGACATTGATCACCTTGGATGCGTCGAGGCTGACGGTCTTGGCGATCACCGCGCCCCATCCCTCGTCGAAAGCCTTGCCGATGACGTTGGCGTTGGTGCCGGGCGGGCCGGAGCCGATCACGAACGGGTTGGGAAGTTTCAGGCCGTTGACGGTTACGCTTAAGTCTGGCATGGATACTCTCCGGTCGGGTCCGCAGGCGTTGACTATGTCATGTGGATACGGACACCACATTAATGATGCTCATACGATGCCGCAGACGCCATGTATTATGGTATGCAAACTGTGTGTTGCTCGGTTACTGTTCCTTTTCAATCTCTCCCAATACCTCGTCCAGCACCGCAAGCAGGAAGTCGGCGTCATCTTTGTTGATGCACATCGGCGGTTTGATTCGCAACGTGTTGCCGAATAATCCCCCCTTACCGATGATCAGGCCGAGGTCCCGGCATCTTTCCATGACATCGGCGGCCTGTGCCGTCGCGGGGGTTCTGGTGTCATGATCGGTGACCAGTTCGACCCCCAGCATCAACCCGATGCCGCGCACCTCGCCGATCAGCGGGTGCTTGTCCTGCAAGGCCAGCAGACCGTCACGGATATAGCTGCCGATGGTATCAGCGTTCTGCTGGAGATTGTCCTCGTCGATGACTTCCAGCGTGGCCAGACCTTGAGTCATGCTGACCGGGTTGCCGCCGAAGGTGTTGAAGTGGATCTTGTTGGCCATGTTTTTCGAGATCGCGGCGGTGGTGGTCATCGCGCCGAGCGGCGCGCCGTTGCCGATGCCTTTGGCCATCGTGATCATGTCGGGCTGAACGCCGAAGTTCTCATGCGACCAATAGTGCTTGCCTGTGCGTCCGAATCCACCCTGCACCTCGTCCGCGATGCACAGCCCGCCGTGCTGACGAACGATGTCATACACGACCTGGAAAAACTCCCTTGGTGGAACGACCGTGCCGCCGACCCCCTGGATCGGCTCCCCGATAAAGCAGGAGATCTGCCCTGGCGTCTGGTACTGGATCACGTTCTTCACGTCGTGAGCGCATTTCAGGTCACACGCCGGATACGTCAGTCCGTACGGACAGCGGTAGCAATAGCCGGGGTGGGTGTGATGCACGTGAACGGAGGGGTTGCGAGAGAACTTCCAGCTACCGTGGGCGGTGAGGCTCATGGGCGTGGCGGTCCCGCCGTGGTATCCGTTGCGCAGCGCGATCACGTCCATCCGGCCGGTGTGTTCCCGGCAGCAGAGGATGGCGACCTCGTTGGCTTCACTGCCGGAGTTGGTGAAGTAGGTCTGCTCCAGCGGTTCACCGTCAGGAGCCGAGGGCATCTTCGACGCGAGTTTTTCAGCAAACTGCGCGATGGTCGGGTGCAGATAGATCGTGGTGGTGTGTTGCAGCGTGTTGTTCTGCTGTCTGACTTTTTCGATCACTTTAGGATGACAGTGGCCGACACTGATGGTGACGATGCCGGCAAAAGCGTCGAGGTATCGCCTGCCTTTTTCGTCCCAGAGGTACTGCATGTGCCCCTCGACGATCATCACGGGCGACTTGTAATACGTCAGCACACCCGGCGAAACATACCGTGCGCGCAGTGCAAGAACCTCTTCACGCGACGGGCCGGCGTACGGTTTGGGCTGATGATCGCAGACGGGCAGGCGGATCGTGCGTGTGGTGCTTTGAGACATGTTGACCTCCTCCGTCATGCTTTTGGGGAAGCCGACGATTCATCGGCCGCCCCTTCGTCGATCGCGCCGGCCTCGGGAACCAGCAGGCTCGGCTTGAGTCCGCGCTGTTCGGGCGTGCCCGGGATCAGGTTATCCAGCAACAGGCCAATGATCGCCGCCACCGCCATCCCCGTGGACCCGATCGCGATCACGACTCCGGACAACCCCTGCCCCATCGCCGCGAGGATCGGCTCCGCCGTGGGTGTGTACATGGCCAGCGTCTGTCCGGGCAGAATCGATTCCGGAGAAGCCACCGACGAGAAGTACGCCGGAACACTCAAGCCCATAAACAAGCTGAAGCCCGCGATAAACAGATTGCGATCGCTGGACAGGTCACACTTGGCAAGCTGCTGGACACCGACCGCTGCGATCAGACCGAACATCGCGCAGTACAGTCCCCCCACCACCGGCCCGGGAATCGCCGCGGCAAACGCCCCAAACTTCCCGAAGAACCCCAGCAGGATCAGGATCACCGCCCCGATCTGTACGACATATCGCGAGCCGACCTTCGTCAAACCGACCAGCCCGATGTTTTCCGAATAACTGGTCGAGCTGAACCCGCCGAAGACACCCGTCAGGAAACAGCCGATGCCTTCACAGCCGATCCCGCGAGAGATCTGTTTCGGTGTCGGGTCGCCTCCGCCGGCCATGTGTGAACAGGCGTGGTAATCGCCGAATGACTCGATCATGGACGCCAGATAGCCGGCAAAGACCGCGAGAATGAAGCCCAAGTGAAACTTCGGCAAGCCCCATGGGAACACGATCTCACTCGGGTTGGTCCGCACCCACGGGCTGGACTCGATCGCCGACAGATCCACATAGGATGGGTCGCCTTTCTCATACACCCCCGCTAACGTAAGCACCCAACAGAAGGTGACGACGATCACGATCGCGGTGAGGATGGGGAACAGCCGAAAGACCCGGTTGTGTCGGGACAGCACGAGTGAAAACAGGATAATCAGGAATATCGTCAGGCCGGAGATGGCCCAGTCCGTGCCCGCCTTGGGCGCGCCGTGTTGGAACAGCGCCAAACCGATCAGCATGATGACCGGCCCGACCACGACTGGGGACAGCAACTTACGCAGCCAACCCATCAGCCCGCTGAACCCAATCGCCATTTCGATCACCGCTCCGACCATGATCGCCCCGGCGATGTATTGCATCATCATTGCGCTGTCGCCACCCATCCCCCCATCCGAAACGGGACGCCCGACCACAGCAATGATGCCGAAAAACGCAGCGATGAACGAAAACGACACGCCTTGAATGATTGGCAGGCGCGTCCCGAACGTTGCCTGAATGAATGTCGCGATGCCGCTGCAGAGCATGACCGACGAAATCAGCAACGCGATCTGTTCGAGGCTCATCCCCATGGCCGGACCGAACAGCAGCGGGATCGCCACGGTGGAACCGAACATGGTCAAGACGTGTTGTGCGGCCAATACGACCGCTCGAGGAAACGGAGGTTTATCCTCGATGCTGTAGATAACTCCGTTGGATGCCGTCGGATCTGCCATGATCATCCCATCGGTACCCGCGCCGCCCCGCCGGGACGAGCTCCACGGGTCGATTGCCGCTGCGAATCGTTCAAGCTTACAGCTCAACGATATGGCCGTAAGTTTCCGGACGACGATCGCGGAAAAACTGCCAGACGTTTCGGACCTCACGGATCATGTCCAGGTCCATGTCGGCCACGACGATGTCGTCCTCGGTTCTTTTGTCAGAGATGGCCACCATCTGCCCGCGTGGGTCACAGAAATAACTTTGTCCGTAAAACTCGCCGATATTCCAAGGCCCTTCCGTGCCGGGGCGGTTGATTGCACCAACGAAATACTGGTTCGCGACGGCATGCGCAGGCTGTTCCAGTTTCCAGAGGTACTCACTCAGCCCCGCGACCGTAGCGGAAGGATTGAAGACGATCTCCGCTCCGTTCAAACCCAAGCAACGTGCCCCTTCGGGAAAGTGTCGGTCGTAGCAGATGTACACCCCGACCTTGCCAACCCGGGTATCAAACACCGGATACCCCAGGTTCCCCGGCCGAAAATAAAACTTCTCCCAGAATCCGGGATTGCAGTGAGGGATATGGATCTTGCGGAACTTGCCGAGATAGGTGCCGTCGGCATCGATGACCGCGGCGGTGTTGTAGTACACGCCGGTGAGTTCCTCTTCGTACATGGGCACGACCAGCACGAGCTTGTGCCTTTTGGCGAGATCCTGCATCAGGCGTGTGGTCGGGCCGTCGGGGATCGGTTCGGTCAGCTCGTACCACTTGATGTCTTGTTCGGCACAAAAGTACGGGCCGTAGAATAATTCCTGCAGACACACGACCTGAGCCCCCTGTTCGGCCGCCTTGGTGATCAGGTCGACGTGTTTGTCGATCATGGCCTGTTTGATCCTGCTGACGGGGCTGTCGGCCGATTCGCATAAGGTGGCTTGGATCAACGCGCCGCGGACGATTCGTGCCATCTGACAGGCTCCTGAAAAAAACCTTCGTGAAAACGTTAGTCTACCATACAATGCGTTATTCCAAACCCCTTTGTTGGGGTGATCGGACCTTCGGCATGAGGTGAACCACCATGTCAGGACAGATGACGACCGACTCCACACAGGTGATCCACAACCTGATAGCCGGGGGATGGAACCCGAGCCGGACCGATCGTTTCGGCGATGTGTACAACCCGTCAACCGGCAAGGTGATTGCGCAGACCCCGATGAGCCTGCCCGAAGAAGCCGTGCAGGCGGTGGGCGCGGCGGCCACGGCCTGGCTGACCTGGCGACAAACGCCGGTGATCGAACGGGCACGTGTGATGTTCCGGTTACGTGAATTGATCGCGACGCATTTCGATGAGTTGGCCCGACTGGTCACGCGTGAGCATGGCAAGACACTGCCCGAATCGCGTGCTGAAGTGCAACGGGGTCTGGAAATGGTGGAGTTCGCGTCAGGTATCCCGGCCATGATTCAGGGACAGACCCTGCCCGACATCGCCACGGATGTGGACGCGGAAACCACCCGACACCCCGTCGGCGTGTGCGTGGGGATTACCCCGTTCAACTTTCCGTTCATGGTTCCATTATGGATGTTCCCGGTCGCAATCACCTGCGGCAATACGTTTGTGCTCAAACCATCTGAAAAAGTGCCACTCTCGGCTGTGCGTCTGGGTGAACTGCTGATCGAAGCGGGATTACCCGAAGGCGTATTCAATATCGTCCACGGCGACAAGGCCTGTGTGGACGCCCTGCTGACCCACCCGAACGTAGCCGCGGTATCGTTCGTCGGTTCCACGAAGATCGCCCGTTACATCTATGAAACCGGGACGAAACACGGCAAGCGTGTGCAGGCGGCGGGTGGGGCCAAGAACCACCTGATCATCATGCCGGACGCGGACCTGGACCTATCGGTCAAGGCCTTGGCGGCGTCGGCCTATGGCTGTGCCGGGCAGCGCTGCATGGCGGGCAGTGTCGCCGTGGCGGTCGGTGACATCGGCGAGCCTTTGGTCAACCAACTGGCCGACTATGCCGGCAGTCTCAAGACCGGACCAACAGACGGCGCGGACGCGGATATGGGGCCGTTGATCAACCCCGATGCGGTAAACCGTGTTTCACAGTACTTGGATATCGCTAAGCAGGAAGGGGCCACCGTCCGTCTCGATGGACGAGAAACGGTCCGGGGCGAGGGCTTCCTCGTCGGCCCGTGTATCGTCGATCATGTGCAACCGCAGATGCGTGTGGCGAAAGACGAAATCTTCGGCCCTGTCCTGTCCGTGATCCGAACCGATGACCTCGACGCGGCACTCGAGATCGGTCGTCGGTGCCCGTACGGCAACGGGGCGTCGATCTTCACCCGCTCAGGATACGCGGCCCGGCAATTCAAACAGCACTTCAACGCCGGGATGATCGGCATCAACGTCGGCGTCCCCGCCCCGATGGCCTGGTTCCCGTTCACCGGATGGAACCAGTCGTTCTTCGGCGACCTGCACATCCAAGGCACCGAAGGCATCCACTTTTACACCCGACAGAAAACCATCCTGACTCGATGGTTTGCTCCGCACGACGAAAGCCACCACGACCCGGTCTGGAAAACCAGCCGAAGTACCTGAGATTGACCGGCTTACCATGACCCCGTCCGAACGGGGTGCTATCATGCTGGCATCAATCCTTCAGGCATCGGATGGTACCGGTATCCCCCATGAATGTGCTTTCTGTCATGACACAACGCAAGGCATACGTGGTCAGAGCCGTGGTTGTGGTCGTTATCCTGTTGATCGCGTTCGTGGTTTTCCAGTTGCTGGCTTCCCACAAGCAGGTGATCCCGACCGTGGACCCGGAGCAGCAGCGTCAACGTGTGAAGGTGCTTCGGGTCGAACCGATCCCCGTCCGCCGTCAGTGGGTGGGGTACGGCACGGCAGAGGCGATTGAAGTCGCCAACGTCGCGGCCAGGGTCAGTGCGACCGTCCTGCGGATCCCCCCGAACGTTCTGGAGGGGACCGAAGTCACACGCGGACAGGTGCTGGTCGAGCTGGATGACAGTGACTTTCGCGATCAATTGCAGATCGCCGAGCAGAACCTCGCTTCGATCAATGCTCGACTGACGGAGCTTGATATTCAGGAAACCACGTTAACCGAGCGGCGGAGCGTTGAGTCGCGGGACCGTGACCTGGCGCGTGATGAACTGGACCGGGTGCGCACCCTGTTCGAAAAAAGCGCCGCCAATCAGAAGGACCTCGATGCCGCCGAACGTTCCCTGCTGGCTGCGGAGCGGACACTGCTTCAGGTTGAAGAACAACTTCGAGCCTTGGGACCACGACGACAACAATTGTTGTCCGAGCGTGCAGCACTGCAGGCCCAAGCGGACATCGCGCGGGAAAACCTCAGCCGGTGCAGGATCACCAGCCCGATCGACGGGGTCGTTCAGTCGGTCGACGTGAAAATCGGCGAGACCTTGAACATCGGCAAACGGGTCGCACGAATTGTGAACCTGGACCGGATACAGGTCCCGTTGAGTCTGCCTGCGCACGCCCGGCCTCACGTCCACGTCGGCGACACGATTCAACTCACCTCCGCGGCCGGTGAAAACCTGACATGGCAGGCCGTGGTGGAACGCATCGCACCCGAAGACGACCCGACCACCCGGACCTTTTCGGTTTACGGCATCGTGACACAAACCAACCCGGTCGACCAGACGCACGTTCCCCTTTACCCGGGCGTGTTTGTTCGGGGCGTGGTGGTCAGTGACGACGACGTGCCCCGGTTGGTGGTGCCACGCCGATCCATCCGTACGGAACGAGTGACCAAGGTGGTGGACGGTGTGCTTGAAACCCGACCGGTCCGTGAAGCTTTCCTGATTGATGATCGCCTGCCCATTACCGGCCTGCCGGACGTCGAATGGGCGGTCATCGAAGACGGGTTGAAGCCGGGCGACCTGATCGTGGTCAATCCTGTACGCTCGTTATATGACGGACAACAAGTCGAAGCGGTCCTGGTTAATGTAAACGAATCATTATCCCAACCACCGATCGATTCGCAGACGGCACAGCGTCGTGACGACACAACGACACGGGGGGACGAGCCGTGAGTCTCGCGGGGTTCGGGGTCCGCAAGCCGGTCCCGGTCAACCTGTTGATGATCGCCATCCTGCTGGCCGGGACGGTGGCGGGTCTGTCCCTTCGCCGGGAGTTCTTTCCTGAAACCGATCCGGACATGGCGTTGGTCACGCTGCCCTATCCCGGGGTCACGCCGGACGAACTGGAAGAAACCCTCGCCATCAAAGTCGAAGACAAACTGATCGACCTTGACGAGGTCAAGGAACTGCGGACGACGTTGACCGAAGGCGGCGGCGGAATCACCGTCGAGTTCCGTGAAGATGCCGACCCGGATGAGGCTTTGGACGAAGTAGAGCGGGCGATCGATTCGCTGACCGATCTGCCGGAAGAAGCCGAGACGATCCAGGTCCGCATGTTCGAGCCGCGCCTGCCGGTCATCCGGGTCGTGCTTTACGGCGACATCGACGAGCTGGCGATGAAGCGGGCGATTCGGGGGATTCGCGACGACCTGCGGGAACTGCCGGGGATGGGGGAGATCCTGATCGAGGGGGTGCGCGATTACGAATTGCGGATCGACGTACGATCCACAGCCCTGCTGGAGTACGGCCTGAGCCTACCGCAGGTCGCCGACACGGTTCGCCGGTGGATGACCGACATCCCCGGCGGAACGGTTCGCACCGGAACACAAAATGTCAAGGTACGCACGTTGGGAGTGGAGGAACGTGCAGACGCGATCCGTAAAGTGGTAATCAAATCTGATGCTCAGGGTCGAGCTATTCATCTCGGCGATATCGCGACGGTTCGCGATTCGTTTGTTGATGAGCAGCTGTATTACCGCTTCAACGGCAAGCCGGCCGTCAGCATGATCGTGTTCAAGGTCGGCGATCAGGACATCGTGCAGATCGCCGAGATGGTGCGGGCTTACGTGGACGGTCAGAACAAAAAGCCCTTTTCGCCTGAATCCCTCAAGGAACGGCTGGCGGTCAATTTTCCGTCGATGCGGGCGCAGTTGGGGCATGTCCCGCGCCTGGAAGCGTGGGAGAAAGGGGTGAACTCCTGGCGGCCGATCCCCGCCGGGGCGGGCCTGAGTACCGACACGGACCTGGCTCGGTTCGTGGAAGGACGACTCGATCTGTTGCTGCGCAACGCCAAGTGGGGCGCGATGCTGGTCTTTCTGACTTTGCTGGTGTTTCTGAACTGGCGGGTAGCGTTCTGGGTGGGCATCGGCCTGATCACCGCCATCATGGGCACACTGCTGATCATGTCCTGGATGGACATCACGCTGAACCTATTGACGATGTTCGGCCTGATCGTCGTGCTGGGTTTGCTGGTGGACGACGCCATCGTGGTCGCGGAAAACATCCAAGCCCGTCACGATCGAGGGGAACCGTCCTTGTCGGCGGCGGTCAGTGGGACCGACCAAGTGGCTTGGCCGGTGGTCGCAACGGTGCTGACCAGCGTCGTGGCGTTCCTGCCGCTGACCTTCATCAAGGGACGCATCGGCGACCTGCTGGGTGCTTTGCCGATGGTGGTGGCCTGTGCGCTGATGATGAGCCTGATCGAATCACTGCTCATCCTGCCCAGTCACATGGGGCATAGCCTTGTCAAACGCGACCGGTCCAGGCCCGGCAAAACGATCAGCTTCATTCGTCGCTGCGAAAAATGGCGTGATCATATCCTGCTGGACCGGATCATCCCCGGCTATGGGCGATTCGTCTCGGTCGCCTTGTATTACCGCTATATCGCCGCCGCCTGCGCCATCGCGATCCTCACCATGACACTCGGTCTGGTCGCCGGCGGGATCATCACCTTCAACTTCCTGCCGACCAGCGATTCGGAAACGATCATCGTCGATGTGAACATGCCTATCGGCAGCCCGATCGATTCGACCAACCGTGTCGTGACGGAGATTGAGCGTGCCGCCCTTTCGCAACCTGAAACCAAGAGCACCGGCTCGGTCATCGGACAGCGCGCCAATGTCGAAACCGGCGCCGCCGAAGCATTCGCTTCACATGTCGCTCAGATCTTCGTTGAACTGAAACCCGTCGAACAGCGGGAACGGCAGTCGTCGCTGGTGATCGATTCGATCCGACAGGCGATCCAGGGCCGGGTGGACGACGCCGACCGGATCAGTTTTTCCGAGATCCAGGGTGGACCGGCCGGGAAAGACATCACCATCCGTGTTCGTGGCAACGCGCCGCAGCGGCTGGCGGAAGCGGTCAATGAAATCCGCCGACTGTTATCCGGCTATGAAGGGGTCCACGACATCTCCGACAACAACGACGTCGGGCAGGTGGAGCTGAAACATCGTGTTCGGCCGGAGGGACTGGCACTGGGCTTTACGTCGGAAGACGTGGCACGGCGTATTCGCGGTTACCTGTTCGGGATCGATGCGCATGTGTTTGCCGCAGAACAGGAGGATATCGATGTCCGCGTGCGTGTGGATGAAGACACGCGTCGCAGCCTGGCGGCGATACGAAACGCCTGGCTGGTGAGTCCCGCGGGAATCCCCGTGCCCGTCAGCCAGGTCGCTGATATCACCGAAAGCCTGACCAACGCCACCATCCACCGGTTCAATCGGCAGCGATCGGTCACGATCGAAGCCAGTGTCTCCCCCGGCATCAGTCCGGAGGTGGTGGTCAGCCAGATGACACAACCCGTCACCGAGCCGGTCGGGCCGATGGGCTTAGGAGGGATGCGGGTCGTGGCCCCCGCCCCACTCGACGTGATCCGCAACAAGTATCCCGAACTGACCATCGAACTGGCGGGTCGACAGCAGCAGATGGCCGACGCGTTCGCCTCGCTGCCGCTGGGGTTTCTTGCTGCGAGCGTGATGATCTACGTGATCCTCGCCTGGCTTTTCTCCAGCTACTTCCAACCGATCGTGGTCATGCTGGCAATCCCGTTCTCGCTGGTGGGCGTGATCTGGGGACACCTGCTGTTGGGCTATGACCTGACGTTCCTGAGCCTGATCGGATTCGTGGCGCTATCAGGGATCGTGGTCAATGACTCGTTGATTCTCGTCGAGTTCTACAACAAGATGCGAGAAAAAGGGCTATCGGTGCGTCAGGCTCTGGCTGAGGCGGGTCAGGCCCGACTTAGGGCGATCCTGCTCACGACCATTACCACGGTGCTCGGGCTGACGCCGCTGATCCTCGAACAATCCTTTCAGGCACGGTTCCTGATCCCGATGGCGATCGCCATCGCCGGTGGGCTGACTTCCGCAACAGTTTTGATCCTTGTCGTTCTTCCCTGCACGATGGTGATCTTTGATGACATCGCCGGGCTGTTGTATTACATTTGGCATGGACGATCACGGCCGGAACCATCAAACTCCCTGATACCGGAACTCGATACACAAGATGCAAACACTCATAACAAACCTTCACCGTAACTGCTCGGCGATTCATGCTGTGACGTTTCTGGCTGTGTCAGCCATGACAGCCCTGATTGCTTTACCCGTTGCATACGGGCAGTCATCCGACTCGTTGGACCTGAGCCGTTATGAAGGCATTGCCTACCCAAGCAAGCAGGTTGTGCTCAATGCGCCGGTGGACGGCAAGCTCGCGGAGATACTTTTTGAAGAAGGCGAACGGGTCCGTGAAGGAGACCTGCTTGCGAAGATGGATGATGCGGAACAGCGGGTCGTGGTCGAGTCCGCCAGGCTTCAGGCTGAAAGCGAAGCCGAGGTGCGACGGGCGCAGTACGCCTTGGAAGAAGCGAGGATCCTGCTGGAACGAGCCACAGAATCCTACGAAAAAGATGCTGCCAGCGAATGGGAGGTGCGACGGGCGAAGTTACAGCGAGATCAGGCCGAGGCCGATCTGGTTCTTGCCCAGGACCGACAGAAGCTGGCCAAAGCCAACCTGGAACTGGAACAGGCTCGCCTGGAACGGATGCGTGTTCTGGCGCCTTTCGATGGGGAGGTGATCGAACACAGCGCCGAGGCCGGCGCCACCCTCACACAAACCGATCCGATCCTGGCTGTCGCGGCGCTGGACCCGCTGGAAGCGCACATCAACCTGCCCGTCAGCGTGTATCCACGGCTTGAGATCGGGAAAACATACGAGCTTGAAGCCGGTGAGCCGATCAACGCGATCCTGCCGGGCAAGCTCAAGCACATCTACCGCATCATTGATTCGGCCAGTGAAACCGTCCGCTGCGTCTTCACGATCGATAATCCCGACTCAAAACTGATCGCCGGCTTCCCGGTCAGGCTGCACTCGCTTGAACCTGTAGATTAAACCTGCCACCGTACCGGTCACGGACGAAACGGTCGGCTGGAAGATTACCCGTATTCCCGCCCGGCGAAACCGAGGTTTTCGTCGAGCCATTCATCGTGTTTCAGCACGTTCTTGCGTTGCCGTTGTGCCATGCGTTGAGCGCGGGCCTGGGCATGGCGGAACAGTCGGGCCAATCGTTTCGAATGGATTTCTCTGTCGCCGGCGACTCGTACAGCCTGTCGCCCGACACGGCCGGCATGCTTACGGATCAGTTCGTCCTCGAGGCTGACGAACGCGATCGCGGAACCGGGGTCCCCCTGCCGACCGGCTCGGCCATAGAGCTGCCGATCTATCCGACCGGATTCATGACGCTCGGTCGCGATGACATGCAGGCCACCGAGTTCAGCCACCCCCTTGCCCAGCTTGATGTCGGTACCTCGCCCGGCCATGTTCGTCGCCACGGTGATCCGACCGGGTTGACCGGCTTGGGCCACGATGGTGGCTTCCTCCTCGTGACGCACCGCGTTGAGTACCTCATGTGTCAGCGCTTCGGCGTTGAGCATGGCGCTGAGTTTTTCGCTGGCTTCCACACTGCGCGTCCCGATCAGGACGGGCCGACCTTGCTTGTGGATGCGTTTGATCTCCTCGACCACCGCTTTCCATTTCGCCTCCGTCGTCCCGAATACCCGGTCCGGGTGATGAACACGGATACAGGGTTTATGGGTCGGGATGCGGACGGTCGGGAGTTTATAGACCTGCCAAAGCT
>CAZJCN010000051.1:0-13417 GCA_964544195.1 uncultured Phycisphaeraceae bacterium
TCATGCAGGCCGGACACGTAGTCCGAGGTGCGTAACGATTCGGGGCTGTCGGCCAGTCGTCCGCTGACCGGCACCAAGGCCAGGTAAGCCGCCGCTCGAATCGCATCGAATTTCGTTCGGCCTTCGGCCGGGTTGACGACGTTTCGAGGTTCCCCTTCAAAGGCGTAATCCTGCGGGATATAAACAATCGCCGAGCGTGTCGCGGCAAATGCGGCGTAATGAACGAACTGATTCCCGACCATCAGCAGTGTGGACTGAACCAGCACGAGGCATAAAAACAGCACGATCGGAAAAACGAGACAGAACTCCACCGTGGCGGTGCCGGTGGTCTCAATCAACGCCTGCAATCCGACCCCACGCCGGCTGCCCCAAGGAGCGCGGCCAGTTGCCTGATCAATCGGGCTTGACAAACACCGGCCTTCGGGTTGGTTCGTCATCGTCTCCTTTCATCGGATACCCGGATCACGGTCGGTGCATTCTACCCGAACGGACGCCGGCTTATGAGGTATAACGCTGCTGAAACCCGATCATTTCATCAGAACCAGCGAGGTTGAAATGCCTTGGGGCGTTATACTCGTGTGATGTCTTGGGCCATGCTGTGGCCGGGTTTACACGGCTTGTCGGGTCTTTTTTTCTTCAAGGTCATCTCATGCAGGACGCATCGTTCGAGATCAGCGGGAACATCGTGGACGTGATGCGAAGCCGGGTCTGTCGAGGCCGAATCATCGTGGCTGGGGGACGGGTCCAATCGGTGACGTACACGGACGAGGTCAGGACCGATGCGGACGGCCCGTTCCTGATGCCGGGCTTCATCGACGCCCACATCCACATTGAAAGTTCCATGCTGACCCCCTGCCAGTTCGCCCGCCAGGCGGTGGTTCACGGAACGGTGGCGACGGTCAGCGACCCTCACGAGATCGCGAATGTGCTGGGCATCGACGGCGTTCGTTTTATGCTGGATGATGCGGCCAAAACCCCTTTGAAGATCCTGTTCGGCGCGCCCTCCTGTGTCCCGGCGACGCCGTTTGAAACCTCAGGCGCGGTGCTGGATGCCGAAGCGGTGACTCGCTTGTTGGACGATCCACGGATCGGATATCTCAGTGAGGTGATGAATTATCCGGGCGTTCTCAAAGGCGATCGGGAGGTACTAGCCAAGATCCAGGCGGCCCAAGTACGTGGCAAACCCGTGGATGGGCATGCGCCGGGGCTTCGTGGTGGTCAGGCGGCTGAATATATCCGGGCTGGGATCAGTACGGATCACGAGTGTTACACCAAAGACGAAGCATTGGACAAGCTGGCGGCGGGAGCGATGATCCAGATCCGCGAAGGGTCTGCTGCTCGCAATTTCGAAGCGCTGTACACGTTGATTGATGAGTTTCCGCACCGGGTCATGTTGTGCTCAGACGACAAACACCCGGACGAGTTGTTGGCTGGGCATATCAACGATCTGGCCAGGCGCGCGGTAGCGGCCGGATGTGATCCATTCAAAGTTATTCAAGCCGCCTGTGTTAACCCGGTACACCACTACCGGCTGGATGTCGGACTGCTTCAGGAAGGCGACCCTGCCGACTTCATCGTGGTGGATAATCTGCATGAATTCAGCGTCCTTAAAACCTACCTAAACGGGGTCTGCGTGGCCGAGGCGGGTGAAACCCAACTGGACGTAGTGAAGGCGGAAACAACGCCAAATCGGTTCGCAGCCGAGCCGGTCCGTGCGCCCGATCTACGGCTTGCCTGTGAAGGCGATCAGGCGAGAGTGATCGGGGCCATGGACGGGCAGTTGGTCACGGAATGTCGGGTGTCACCTGTGCTGCAACAGGACGGGCAGGTCTTGTCAGATGTCACTCAAGATATTCTGAAAATAGTGGTGGTGAATCGCTACCAAGCCGCGGCTCCGGCCGTCGCATTGGTGCAGGGATTCGGACTGAAGCGGGGCGCGATCGCCTCCAGCGTGGCGCACGACTCCCACAATATCGTTGCGGTGGGCACTTGTGATAATGACCTGGTGAGGGCCATTAATAGTGTCATCCGACACGGGGGCGGCCTGAGTTATGCTGATGAAAACACGATACAAGTTTTGCCGTTGCCCATCGCGGGATTGATATCGACGGATGACTGTCAGACCGTAGCCGAAGCTTACGCAAAGCTTGACGGAGCAGCCAAACAGGCCGGGGCAACGCTCCGCGCCCCGTACATGACGCTCTCATTCATGGCCTTGCTGGTGATCCCCAGCCTGAAGCTCAGTGACAAGGGTTTGTTTGACGGCGAAAGCTTCAGGTTCGTAAGTGTCGGCATAACAAAATAATCTAAAGAACAGCCCTCGGGTTTGATAGCTACCGGTCTATAATACTTCTGTAGATATCGATCATTCGGACGCCGATCTCATGTTGCAGCCCGCTGAGACAGACCGCGATTGCCTGCTTGTGTTCATCAATGGCCAACGCCATGAGCTGCGCGGATCTGATGCGTTTCTATCACTGTCGGATTACCTGCGACTCAGGCTGGGCCTGATCGGGACCAAGATCGTCTGTTCGGAAGGCGATTGTGGCGCATGCAGCGTATTGATCGGCCGGGAAGATCCGGGCGGTGATCGGCTGGTCTATCGGGCATTCGACTCGTGCATCTTGTTCATGTACCAGCTCGATCGCACACACGTGGTCACCGTCGAGGGCCTGAAACGCAACGGTCTGCTCAGTCCCGTTCAAGATGCGATGGTGAAATGCCATGGCTCACAGTGCGGGTTCTGCACGCCCGGCTTCATCACGACCATGACGGGCCTGATCGAACACAAACCCATTGATTGTCACACAGCGCTCACACCGGATGAAATCCGCTATGGTCTGTCCGGCAACCTCTGCCGATGCACCGGCTATCTGCAGATCATGGATGCCGGCCGAGCGATGGACACTACCAAAACCGCTCGATTAGCCGATCTGTACCCCGATGCACCGATCCTGGATGTTTGCCAGCGTCATGCCACGGACAAAGTGAAGGTTGTGGATGGCGATCGCGTGGTTTCGATCCCTGCAAGCTTGGACGAAGCTTTGGCGTTTCGGTCGCAATACCCTGGCTGCACAGTGATAGCGGGAGCGACGGACATCGGCGTACAACGCAACAAAGGAAAAATCGACCCCAAGTCGCTGTTGTGCATCGGAAACATCTCAGAACTGAAGGGAATCGCTCATAAGGACAACACCCTTTCGATCGGCGCGTGTGAAACGTGGTCGTCGATTGAAGATCGCGTTAAGGATCTGGTTCCACAGTTTCACACGATCCTGACTCTGTTCGGCTCGCCACAGATCCGACACGCGGGAACCATCGGCGGCAACATTGCCAACGCCAGCCCGATCGCAGATTCGCTCCCCTTCCTGTTCGTGACGGAAGCTCAACTGGAGCTGGCCGGCAGATCGGGAACCCGTATGATCCCCATTCATGATTTTTATAAGGGGTATAAGCAGTTCGACCTGAAACCCGACGAACTGATTGCCCGCATACACATTCCACTACCCGAAGATGGCGTGCTGTTGAAACTATACAAAGTCTCGCGTCGTCGGGACCTGGATATCTCCACGTTTACCGCAGCCTTCTGGTTGAAGATCGACGACGATCAGGAAACCATCCACGAAGCCCGTATCGCTTACGGCGGAGTGGCGCCGGTAGTCGTACGTCTGCCGAGGACAGAAGACTATCTGTCCGGGAAAAAGCTTGATGAACAGACGATGCATGAAGCCGGCCGAATCGCCCGGACGGAAATTTCGCCCATCACGGATGTACGAGGCAGCGAGGCTTATCGTCGACAACTGGCTGAGAATATGCCAGTCAAGTTTTATTACGACACGTGTCAACCGATGACGGTCTGACCCGAACAGTCAACAGGTGATCTGACATGCCCCACGTAGGCAAATCCATCCCGCATGACTCCGGCATCGGTCACGTGACCGGCGAGGCAAGGTACATCGATGACATCACCCCCGCGCAGGATGAATTGTTTGTCGAGTTCGTCGGCTCCCCGGTGGCGTGCGGTCGGGTCGTGTCGATGGACCTGACTCAGGCCAGACAGGTCCCCGGCGTGGTGGGAATCTATACTCATCACGACATCACGGGACGAAACCATTTCGGGGCGGTGTTTCATGACGAGCCGTTTCTTGCTGAAGATCGTGTGGAATACGTCGGGCAGCCTGTTGCGATAGTTGCCGGAGTTACCCGAGAATCGGCCCGAGCAGCCCGACAGGCCGTGGTCGTTCACGTCGAACCGGAGGAACCCGTCCTTGATATTGATACCGCTATCGCCAAGGGCCAGTACCTTGGGCCGGAACGTCGGATTGAACGTGGCGATTTTTCAAAAGCTTATGCTGAAGCTCCTCACCATATTGAAGGGACGTTCGAAAGCAACGGCCAGGAACAGTTTTACCTGGAAAGTCAGGCGAGTATTGCGTATCCCGGTGAACACGGGCAGTTACTGATTGAGTCCTCCACACAAAACCCGACTGAAACACAAGCGGTGATCGCTGAGGTACTCGGGCTAGGGATGCACGAGGTGGTGGTGCGTTGCAAGCGGATGGGAGGGGCTTTCGGTGGAAAAGAAACGCAGGCCGCGATCCCCGCTTTGATGGCGGCCCTGGTCACGCAGAAAACCGGCCGACCGGCACGTGTCGTCTATACCAAAGACGACGATATGAAGGTCACCGGCAAACGCCACCCGTACAAGACGTGGTACCAAGTCGGGTTTGATAATGACGGGCGGTTGAATGCGGTCAACCTGTCGTTCTATTCCAACGGCGGGGCCTATGCCGACCTGTCCACCGCCATCATGGAGCGCACGTTGCTTCACGCGGACAACGCGTATTACCTTCCGAATATCCGGATCAAGGGGCGGATCTGTAAGACAAATATCCCGCCGAACACCGCGTTCCGTGGCTTTGGCGGGCCGCAAGCCATCGCGGTGATCGAGAACATCATGCAGGAGGTCGCCGCAACACTGGGCAAGGACGCATATGAGGTCCGTCGAATCAATCTCTATGGTGAAGCCCCTCGGAACACCACGCCCTACGGCCAGGAAGTCAAAAACAACCTTCTGCCCGCCATTTTCGATCGCCTTGCGCAAACCAGCGATTACAAGACCCGGCTCGCTGAGGCCGAGGCTTTCAATCGGCAGTCTCCCACGCACCTGAAGGGCCTGGCGATGACCGGGGTGAAGTTCGGCATTTCTTTTACAACCAAGTTCCTCAATCAAGGCAACGCACTGGTCCATGTCTACACCGACGGTACGGTACAGGTGTCCACCGGGGCGACCGAAATGGGTCAGGGTGTCAACACCAAGATCAGGCAACTGGTCGCGGATGAGTTCGGCCTACCGATCGAACGTGTTCTGATCATGACGACCTCTACGGAAAAGAACATCAACACCTCCCCCACCGCCGCCAGCGCCGGGACCGACCTGAACGGCACCGCCGCCGTGTTCGCCTGCCGGAAGATCAAACAACGCACGAGTGCCTTCGCCACGACACTGTTGGCCGAGCTCAACCCTGATCTTGTCCCCTCCCCCGAACACATCCGTTATGAGTCGGGAGATGTCTTTGATGAGCGTGCCCCGGAGAACCGAATCCCCTTCGGTGAATTCACCAGCAAGGCACGCATGGCACGCATCGATCTGGGCGCACGAGGCTTCTATGCAACGCCCGGCATCGACTTCGACCGGGAAACCGGAAAGGGCAACCCGTTCTATTACTTCACCACCGGTGCCGCGGTCACGGAAGTGCTGATCGACCGTTTCACGGGCGATCTTCGAGTCGTGGGCGTGGATCTGCTGATGGACATCGGCCGAATGATCAACCCCGGCATCGACCATGGACAAGTCATCGGTGGATTCGTGCAGGGGATGGGGTGGTGTACGACAGAGAACCTGGTCTACAACGATACTGGAGAATTGCTGAGTTATTCTCCAACAACCTACAAGATCCCCAACATCACAAACATCCCCGAGCGTTTCAACTTTGCCTTCATGGATAACGAAGGCAATGCGAAAAACATTTACAGCTCCAAGGCGGTCGGGGAGCCCCCGCTGATGCTGGGTATCTCGGCCTGGGCGGCAGCCAAACACGCATTGAGTTGTGTGGCCGGGACACAACCGGTGTCGTTGCGATTGCCCGCCACGAACGAAGAAATCCTGATGTGCCTGACCCGTCTGACGCGGGCCTCGACGGTTAAAGCAAGAGGCGAAACGCCAGCGTCACGGTAGAATGCGTCAACAATGCCTGATGCCGATTACATTCATCGCTGCGCCGAACTGGTTGATGCAGGCGTACCATTTGTCAGCGTGACGATGGTCGATGCGGTAGGCAGCACGCCGCAGGACGCCGGCAGCAAGATGCTGGTCACCACCAATGGCCTGGCCTTCGGCACGGTCGGCGGGGGCCGGGTCGAAGCCAAAGCCATCGAACACGCAATCAGGATGCTTGCCGACCACGAGAAGAACGCCAAGCAGACTGATTATGTCGAGTGGAATCTGCAGAAAGACGTCGGCATGACATGTGGCGGCACGGTTCGACTCTATTTCGAGGCGGTCAATCATCGGCCTTGGCGTATCGTCGTCTTCGGTGCGGGTCATATCACACAGGCCTTGGTGAGGCTGTTGACCATGCTGTCCTGCCGGGTTACCTGTATCGATCCTCGTGGCGATTGGCTGGACAGGCTGCCGGACTCACCGAAACTTGAAAAGATCGTCACCGACCACCCACCCGAACGGGTCGCTGACCTTCCGAACGACTCGTTCGTGGTCTGCATGACGCGTGGGCATAAATCTGATCTGCCGGTGCTTCTGGAAATCTTCCGGCAACAACGAACATTCCCATACCTCGGGGTCATCGGGAGCAAATCCAAAGCTGCGGTGCTTCGCAGGGAACTGATCGAAGCCGGGGTTCCGGAAGAGACGATCCGGTTCCACTGCCCGATGGGAATGCCGATCGGAACCAACCACCCGGGAGAAATCGCCGTATCGATCGCGGCCCAGCTCCTGCAGGAACGCGATCGTGTCCGATCCGATCAATCGTTGGCACAATAGCACAGCTCGCCGTTGATCACGGTAGCCTGAAGCCAACGATCATCATAGGCGAACATCACCATGCCCAGCGGGTTGTGCGCCTTCAGCCAAGGCACATCGGGCTTCAATACGACCAGGTCGGCTTCGGCACCTTCGCTTAGCCGTCCGGTGTTATGCCAACCGAGGCTGTCGGCGTTGCCGGCCGTTGCCTGCCACCAAGCCTCAGCCGGGGTCGGCGGGGCCTGATTCACATAAAAACTTGCTTCGATCATAGCCCGTGCGACCCGGATCATGCTCCGCTCGTACCCGCCGCCGATATCGCTGCCAAGCGCCAAGCGCATGTTCATATCCCGACATCGTCTTCGATCCATCGTCCCGGAGCGAAGGAATGAATTGGCTGTCGGACAATGAGCCGCGATGCTTCCGGACTCAGCAATCAGGGTACGTTCATCGTCATCCAGGTAGATACAATGCCCCAGGATGGTTTTAGGTGTCAGCAGGCCGGCGCGATGATAAACGCTTGTGTAGTTCGGGCCGCCATGTAATCGGGTCACAACCTCCAGCTCGGGCTTCATCTCGGCAAGGTGTGTCTGAACATAAGCATCGTGCCTGCGTGCCAGTTCCCCGGCCGCCCGTAGCAACTCGGCACTACAAGTCACCGCAAACCGGGGTGTCACCGCGGTACAGACCCGGTTACCCTGCCCCCGAAGCGACGGATCACTCGGCCAATCGTTCAGCAACGATTCGGTTTCATCCAGGCAAGTCTCCATCGGACGCCGCATGAACTCCGGTGCCTGCTGGTCAATCAATACCTGCCCGACGATAGCGCGGAACCCCCGACGCGCGCTGGCTGCCAATGCACGACGGGTCGATTCATGATGCACCGTGGCATAGGCCGCAAATCCCGTTGTTCCCACCGCGATCAACTGATCCAGCACGCGTTCGGTCATATCCTCCGCATATTCGGCATCGGCCCATTGACTTTCAGCGGGGAAGGTGACCTGTTCCAGCCAGTCGAGTAGCGATAATCCATGTGCTCCGATCAGGTCGAACTGCGGCAGGTGCAGGTGGGTATCAATAAACCCGGGAGAGACCAGGCACCCTTCACCGCCAAGATCAAACGTGGCTGGGAGATTGCCTTCATGCACCTCCACGATCCGCCCCGCATCGGTGCGGACCCAGCCTTCCGACAGGCGCAGCGGCGGCCCCGTGTCTGATCCGTCTCCCGGCAGCAGCAAGGTTCCCGCAATGATCATCCGACGCACCCGTATTCTGAATTACAACAATAATAACTCTAATGATCATACCGGCTGATACCAATAAAGTGATCCCTGATAAAAAAGTAAACCGCTGGACAGGGAATAGTGGAGGTGGGTTAGAGGTTGATACCGGCAGACACAGCCCCCGAACACCATCATGCCGGTGACCTACACGGCTCAACCGATGAATTTTCACGATGATCGGTTATCGTTAGCTTTGAGGGGTAATGGAACGATTACGTTAGAATCCCAACCAAGCCTGTCTAGCGATAACTTCCCGGTATTGGCCTGGGCAGAAAGGCAATGTCATGAATCCCAGCCCCGTTTCAACACTCAATCCTGAAGCCACATCATCAGGAAGTATTGCTTCTTCGTCGATCGGATGGGCTAAATCCGTTCGTATCGCGTCCCTGATCGTGCTGCTTGTCAGCCTGATCGTATTAGCCCGGTTACTGCCGGTGGACGTGTTGATCGACAGATTGACACGCTGGGTCGAGCAGATGGGCGCATGGGGCCCGGTGATCTACGGGGTGGTGTATGTCCTCGCGGCTGTCCTGTTTGTTCCCGGGTCGGCGCTGACGCTGGCAGCGGGGGCGATCTTCGGCCTGTTCTGGGGTACGGTCACCGTTTCGCTGGCATCAACCACCGCGGCAGCGTTGTCGTTCCTGATCGCGCGTTACCTGGCCCGTGACATGGTTCGGCGGTGGGCGGAACAATCGCCGAAGTTCGGTGCGATCGACCGTGCGATCGGGGCAGGGGGATGGAAAATCATCGCATTGCTGCGTCTTTCTCCTGCTGTGCCGTTCAGCCTGGGCAATTACCTGTTCGGACTGACCTCTATTCGGTTCTGGCCCTACGTGATCACAAGCTGGCTGGCGATGTTGCCCGGGACACTGATGTACGTCTACCTCGGTTACGCCGGCCGGGCCGGACTGGACGCCGCCGCGGGGGCCTCTCAAGGAAAAAGTCCGGGGCAGTGGGCGTTGCTGATCATCGGCCTGCTCGCCACCATCGCTGTGACAATCTACGTCACCCGCATTGCCCGTCGTGCGATCCGACAACAGACCGATCTGGAACACGTCTCCACGCCATCCAAGGAACAGGACACGATGACCCGATCCGATCAAACCAAATCAGGAATCTTGGGGACGCTGGTGCTGGCAACGGTAACATTAATTTTTGCCGGAGCGGCCGGCTACGGCTACACCCACAAGAATCAGATCGCGGGTTTGTTCGGCCCGCCGCGCACCCAACTGAAAGAGTCATACCAGCCGAAACCGAACGGACCGAAATTCGATCACAGCCGGTTCGATGCCGTGCTGAAAGAGTATGTCAGTCCGGAAGGCGGGTGGGTGGACTACGCAGGGCTTGTGAAGAACCAGGACAACCTGAACGCCTACATCGAATCTCTGGCAGTCGCGCCGATCGATGACCTGGGGCGAAACGAACGGCTGGCCCTGCTGATCAACGCATATAACGCGTTCACACTCAGGTTGATCCTGGATCATTACCCGGTCAAGTCCATCAAGGACATCCCGTCCGTTCAGCGGTGGGACGCAAAGCGATGGATACTCGGCGGGCAGACGGTCAGCCTTAATGAGATCGAGCATGAGTGGATCCGCCCAAACTTCGTCGAGCCTCGGATTCATTTTGCCTTGGTTTGTGCAGCGGTAGGATGCCCACCCCTTCGTCACGAAGCTTACACAGGCTCCTCTCTTGAAGAGCAGTTGGAAGATCAGGCGGTTTACACGCACACCCATGAAAGGTGGTTTCGTTACGATCCGAAAAACCACCAGCTTTGGTTGACCAGTCTGTATGACTGGTACGGCGACGACTTCAGACAGGTTGCCGGATCAATCATTGCTTACGCTGCTCGATACAGCACAGCGCTGCAACAAGCATTAGATGCTGGGGAAAAGCCGAAAGTTCACTTCCTGGATTATGACTGGTCCCTAAACAGCAAGGACAATCAGCCGTGAACCGTACCACCTCTTCAGATCCGGCCGGGAAAGAGCGAATCGATATTCCGGCGTTGCAACCTTTGGACGAATTCAACCGAGAGCTGCAAGCCAACGTGCATCCCACGGACTGGCGGAATCCGACGCCGACCGGCCGGTACAACCTGGTTGTGATCGGAGCGGGGACCGCGGGACTGGTAACCGCTGCCGGGGCCGCCGGGCTCGGGGCAAAAGTGGCGTTGGTCGAACGGGACCTGATGGGCGGGGACTGTCTTAACGTCGGTTGCGTGCCAAGCAAAGCGTTGATCCGAAGCGCCCGCGCTTATGCCGACATACGTGATGCAGGCAAGTTCGGGGTCAACGTACCCGAAGGGTTTGCCGTGGACTTCCCGGCCGTGATGCGACGCATGCGACAATTACGAGCCGGCATCAGCCCACACGACTCTGCCAGGCGTTTTCAGTCACTTGGAATCGATGTGTTTATCGGCGAGGCCCGATTCACGGGTCCCGATACGGTCTCAGTCGGTGACTCGTTGTTACGTTTTTCTCGTGCGTGTATCGCAACCGGTGCAAGGGCCGCGGCACCCCCTATCGAGGGCTTGGAACAGGCGGGCTACCTGACCAATGAGACCGTGTTTTCGTTGACCGAGCTTCCCAGACGACTCGCGGTGATCGGTGCCGGCCCGATCGGATGCGAGCTGGCACAGTCCTTTGCCAGGTTCGGATCACAGGTCACGCTGCTTGAAGCCGACAAGCAGATTCTCCCGAGAGAGGACGCCGACGCTGCGGAGATCGTGCGCCAATCACTGGAAAATGACGGCATCAAGATCATCTGTGGCGGCAAGACCGCAAGAGTCGAAACAGATTCGGCTGGAGCGAAAATCATCCACGCTGAATGCGACGGCAAGCCCCATCGGATCGAGGTGGATGAGATACTGGTCGGGGTCGGGCGAGCTCCCAACGTGGAATTAAACCTGGAAGCCGCGAATGTAGCGTACGATCGGAAAACCGGCGTTGTCGTGGATGACTATCTCCGGACCAGCAATCGGCGGATCTACGCGGCGGGCGATGTGTGTTCACGTTATAAGTTCACCCATGCCGCAGACGCGATGGCGCGAATCGTAATCCAGAACGCCCTTTTTTTCGGCAGGGCCAAGGCATCGTCTCTCGTTATCCCGTGGTGTACCTACACGGACCCGGAAATCGCGCATGTCGGTATGTACCCGGCAGAAGCAGAGAGACAAGGCGTCGAGATCGACACCTTCCGTATCGACATGAACAGCGTGGATCGGGCCATTCTCGAGGGCGATACCGCGGGCCTGCTCAAGATACACGTCCGAAAAAAGACGGATAAGATCGTCGGGGCCACGATGGTTTCAAAACATGCGGGAGAATCCATCTCGCAGCTGACCTTGGCCATCACCGCGGGTATCGGCCTCGGGACGATCGGCAAAACCATCCACCCCTACCCCACCCAAGCCGAGGCGATCAAGAAAGCCGCGGATGCTTACAGCCGAACGAGACTGACCCCCGGCGTGAAAAAGCTGTTTGAAACGGTTCTCGCCTGGCGGCGGTGAATCTGTGAATAGCCTGACCCCCAATCTTTTTATTACCCGATCAACACTGAAAGAGGTAGAATGCGAGCATAGCCTGTCGTATCAGGTTTTAGATTTATCGTTGATCGCTCGTAGGTCCGCCCGCTCATGCCTACCACTGCCCTGCATTACGACAAGCTGCCCAGCCTGCCCGGATCGCGCATGGTGCTGGCGCTCAACGGCTGGATGGACGGCGGCGAAGTCTCGACCGGCACGGTCGGCTGGTTGATCGATCAGCTCGACGCCAAGCAGATCGCCCACATGGACCCCGACCCGTTTTACCTCGTCAACTTCCCCGGCACGATGGAAGTCACCGCGCTGTTTCGACCGCATGTCGAGATCCGCGACGGCCTGATCGCCGATTACCAGGAAGCCGGCAATACCTTTTACGCCTCACCGAATCATGAGCTGATTCTGTTCGAGGGCGAAGAACCCAACATCGCCTGGCAGCACTACACCGACTGTGTGTTCCACGTGGCGAAACAGGTCGGAGTCAAGACGGTGTATTTCATCGGCAGCTTTGCCGGAACCGTCCCACACACCCGGGAGCCGAGGCTGTTCGCCACGGTGTCCGACCCGGCCCGCCGACCCGCGCTGGAGTCCATGGGGATCAAACTCAGCAACTACGAAGGCCCGGCCGGCGTCGCCAACCACCTGCTCAGCCGCGCCGCCGACGCCGGCTTGGAGATGATCAACCTGTCCGCGGAGATCCCGGCCTACATCGAGGGCGTCAACGCAAAAAGCATCGAGGCGGTGGCACGTAAACTCGCCGCCCTGTTGGACCTGCCCCTGAACTTCGAACCGCTTCGCAAGACCAGTGACCGCTGGGAAAAACGACTCAACAAAGCAGTCGCCAAGAAAAAAGACCTGCTCGAACACATCCGTAAGCTGGAGGAAGACTACGATCACGAGGTCTTCGACACCCAGATGGACGAATTAAAAGAATTCCTGAAGAAACAGGGTGTGCGGGTGGATTGAAACCCTGTTACCGGGAAAGGAAACAGGCCCACAGGGACTCGAACCCCGACTAAGTGGACCAGAACCACTCGTGCTACCAATTACACCATGGGCCTATGGTGATCAGCGGGTCGCCTGATATCCAAGTGATGCTAAGGCTGGGCCGGGCTGACGTCAAGCCGCCTGAACAGGTCGGCCAGAGTCACCTCCGCCAGTGTCGGCAGAACCAGATCGGCATGGTCAAAGCAATGCGCCGCCGTCATGGGGGTGGGAACCGCCACGGCTTTCATCCCGGCTGCCTTCGCGGCTGTGATCCCAAGCGCCGAATCTTCAAGGGCCAAAGCCTCAGATGGATGTACGCCCAGCAACTCGCAGGCCCGCAGATACGGATCAGGATCGGGCTTGTGTCGCTCGGTATCTTCGCAACAGACAGTGCTGACGAACCGGTCAAGCAAACCTAAGCGTTCCAGATGTCCGTCCACCCATCGGTGAGTCGACCCGGACGCCACCGCCAACCGCAGCCCGGCCCGATTGGCCTCGTCGATCAACGCCTCCACCCCCGGCTGGATGGGCTGATCCGCAAGTCGTTCCGCCACCACCTGTCGGTAG
>CAZJCN010000052.1:0-13390 GCA_964544195.1 uncultured Phycisphaeraceae bacterium
TGGACAGCCGCTCCCGGATATTCTCATCGGTGGTCTGCGAGACCAGCCCGCGTTCAGCGAGGACGTCATATAAATTGGTGTTGGAGGTCATTGGGGGAGCCATAGCCCAAACAGTGTACTCTGAAGTTTGATTGTTGCATCACCGGGCCGATCGCGATTACCAAGCCGTAAACGTCAGAATATTCAATTCCAATTTCGTTAAAGGTTACACCTCAGTGGCCTCGCGAGCCTTAGCTTGTCGTGATTCTCGCCGACGGTCGGATTCTTTGAGCAGGCGTTTGCGCATCCGGATAGCGGTGGGGGTGACCTCGACCAGTTCGTCGTCCTGGATGTATTCCAGGCAGGCCTCGAGAGACATTTCGCGGGCCGGGCGTACTCTTGTTGCGTCGTCACTGCCAGCGGCGCGGACGTTGGAGTGCTTCTTGTTGCGAGTAACGTTGGCGATGATGTCGTTGTCCTTGCAGTGTTCACCAACGATCTGACCTTCATAGACCTGGTCGCCGGGCTTTACGAAGAACACGCCTCTGTCATACAGGGCGTCGAGGGAATAGGGCATGACCTGTCCGGTTTCACTGGCGATGATCACCCCGGCGGGTCGCTTGGGTACTTCGCCCCGAACCGGCTCGTAACGCAGCAGGTTATGGTGCATGATGGCTCGGCCCTGCGTGGCGTTGAGCATCCGCGTCCGCAAACCGATCAACCCCCGTGCCGGAATCGTAAACTCCATGTGAACATAGTCCCCGGCCCCGGCCTTGGGGTCCATCTTCACCACCTCCGCGCGTCGGTCGCTCACCAGTGCCATCACCGCGCTTTGGCACTCGGCCGGGCAATCCACGACCAGCTGCTCGATCGGCTCATGCAACTTCCCGTCGACACGCTTGAGGATCACTTCGGGCTTGCCGACCGCCAGCTCGTAGCCCTCTCGCCGCATCGTTTCGATTAGCACCCCTAGGTGCATCAGTCCTCGCCCGGATACGAGAAACGCCTCGCCTGACTCGGTCCGTTCCGCTCGCAGAGCGACGTTGCTGTGCAACTCTTTCTCCAACCGGTCCCAGATCTGTCGGCTGGTGACGAACTTGCCTTCTTTGCCGGCAAATGGCGAATCGTTCACCCGGAACATCATGCTCAACGTCGGCTCGTCAATCGCCACGCGTGGCAGGGCGCTGGGTTGATCCGGGCAGGCAATCGTGTCGCCGATGTCGATCTGTTCGAGCCCCACCACCGCGCAGATGTCCCCGGCTTCAACCTCGGGCACTTCCTGTTTGCCCAGCCCGTTGAAGACGAACACCTGTTGAGCCCTTTGCTGTGAACCCTCCCCGGCGCGGTTGATGACGGTGACCTGCTGCCCGCCCTTGAGTCGACCGCCATAAACACGTCCGATTGCGATCCGCCCGACGTAATCTGAATATTCCAGCGATGTCACCATCATCTGCAGCGGGGCCGCGAGGTTGGCTTCATCTTTACGAGGTGGCGGCACGAACTTGAGAATGGCTTCAAACAGGTCACGGACGTCGGTTGGTTGCTCCGGGGTGCCGATGAGGGATTCGTTTATCGTCGCCCAGCCGTTCTTGGCAGACGCATAGACAACCGGGAAATCCAGCGCATCATCCGGCGCGTCCAGACTCGCGAGCAGGTCGAAAACCTCGTTGATCACCTCATCAGGCCTGGCATTGGGCTTGTCGATCTTGTTGATGACGACTACGGGCTTGAGGCCGTGCCCTAACGCTTTTTCCAGAACGAATCGGGTCTGGGGCATCGGTCCTTCGAATGCATCGACCAGCAGAAGCACGCCATCAGCCATCTTGAGTACACGCTCGACTTCGCCTCCGAAGTCCGCGTGGCCGGGCGTGTCGATCAGGTTGATTTTATAGTCCGCTCCGTCCAGACCGCGGTAGTTCACGGCACAGTTCTTAGCGGTAATCGTGATGCCGCGTTCACGTTCCAGGTCGCCGGTATCCATGATCAGGTTGTGTTGGCCGCCGGCGAGCTTATCCAGCTCGGCCTTGCGGAACTGTCCGGACTGATAGAGCAGTTGATCGGTCAGAGTCGTCTTGCCATGATCAACGTGGGCGATGATGGCGACGTTACGCAGGTGGTTCTGGGCCATGGGGGAGTACCGGGGTGCAATGATCTGCTAGGAAGGCTGAGGCCGAGGCGGTTACGACACGCTCAGCATTGGGCGGGGGATTATACCGGGAAATCCGGCTGAGACATTCAGTCTATGCCATCGCTGGCTGATCCTGCATCCGCTCGATTCCTTGGGCCATGAAATCGCGGAACTGTTGGGCCGACTCAATCGTCTGCACGTCCCGTCGAAGCCCCGGCCATGGCTGAAGATGGGCTGAATACCAGCTCATTCGACGCTTGATGGTGTTCAAGGCGATCCGTTCATCGCGCATGGTCAAGAGGTTCTCGAAGTGTTGTAGAACCAGTTTGGCACGCTCGATGCGCGGAAGCGGCGGGGGGAGTGTACCGGTCGCCAGGTAATAGGCGGTGTCACGAAAGATCCAGGGTTGTCCCAGGGCCCCTCGGCCGATCATCACGCCGTCACATCCGGTGACATCGATCATGCGCTTGGCGTCCTGAGGGGTCTTCACGTCGCCGTTGCCGATGACGGGGATGTCGTGTCGGTGTCTGACGGCCTCGACTGTGCGGGCGATCCCTTCGAGCTGAACGGTTCCCCGAAACTTCTGCTCGGTGGTTCGGCCATGGACAGTGATGGCAGCGATACCTACATCCGCCAGAGCGGGGGGCAGGGTGTCGGTGATGATCCGCGCATCATCCCAGCCCAGGCGGATCTTGGCGGTCACCGGGATCGATACTGCGTCGACGATTCTCATGGCGAGCTTGACCGTGTTGGCCGGATCACAAAGCAGTGTCGATCCGCCGTTTTTTTTGGTGACTTTGTCGACCGGGCAACCCATGTTGATGTCGATGGTGGTGGCCCCGTGCGTCTCGGCCCATTGAGCCGCCTCGGCCATGATCTTGCCGTCCGCACCATAGATCTGCATGCACAGAGGCTGGTCTTCCGGGCAGGTCGCTGCCAGCCAGAGTGATTTCTGGTTTTCGCTCAAGACCGCCTGCGGGCACAGCAGGTCGGTGCACGCCAGTCCGACCGAGCCATGGCCTGCGTGCCCCGGCACCGAGCGCACCACCAGCCGAAACGCCAGATCACAGTAGCCCGCGATCGGCGCCAGCAGCAGGTTTGTTTCCAGTTGGACGTTGCCAATCTTCAACACGCTTCTCATTATATGACCCACTCGGCATCCCTCGCAGGATACCGCCCCCCCCCACGCGACTACCAGATAGGTACAATCCCCCTATGTCTGACACCCGACGAACCAAAATCATTGCAACCCTCGGCCCGGCGACGAACCACCCCGACACCATCGCTCGTCTTCTGGAAGCAGGGGTGAACGTATTTCGACTCAATATGTCGCATGCGACCCACGAACAGGCCCGGGCGGACACGGAAAACATCCGAGCTATTGCCGAGAAACTGGGTCGAAACGTGGCCGTTCTCATGGATACCCAAGGCCCGGCTATCCGCACCGGCGAGCTGTCCACGGAACTTAACCTTGAGCCCGGGCAGGTCATCGCGCTGACCGTCCGGGGTGAGCAGTCCGAAGAATACACCTCCGTCGATGTCAATTACGACGATCTGGTCAACGACATCAATGTCGGTGACGTCGTGGTGGTAGACAACGGCACGATCAAGCTGAAGGTTCTGAAAAAGAAACGGAATCAGCTCGAATGCGAAGTGCTGACAGAGGGTAAACTCGGGTCGAGACGGCACATCAACCTTCCCGGCGTGCGTGTCAATCTGCCCGCCCTGACTGACAAGGACATCGCGGACATCGAGTTGGGTATTGAGATCGGCGTCGACTGGTTCGCCATGTCATTCGTCCGACAACCCGAAGACGTGCAACGACTTCGGGCGATCCTTGATTACCGAAAAGCCCCGCAGAAGATCTGCGCCAAGCTCGAAGACCAGCAGGGGGTCAGCAACATCGACGGGATCATTCAGGTTGCCGATGCGGTCATGATTGCCCGCGGTGACCTAGGGATCGAGATCCCATTTGAAGACCTGCCCCCGCTGCAGCGAAAGGTCGTGAAACGCTGCCTGCACCACGGCCGGCCCGTTATTGTGGCCACGCACATGCTCGAGTCGATGGTCAATTCCCCGACGCCGACGCGGGCCGAGGTCACCGATGTCGCCAACGCGGTGTTCGAACAAGCCGACGCGATCATGTTGTCAGGCGAAACCAGCGTGGGCAAGTATCCTCTGGCTGCGGTTGAAGCCATGGACAGGATCGCCCGACGCATCGAACGCTCCGGTGGGGCCAACTACGCCCGACAGGCGGAAACCCAAGACATCCACGCCAAGATCGTGCGTCAGGCGGCGGACTTGGCCAATGACCTGCATGCCTCAGCCTTGGTGGTGTTCAGCCGGACCGGCCGGATGGCTCATCACGCCGCCTGGACCCGTCTGCTCCGCACGAAGATGTTCGCATTCACAAACAATCCGATCCTGTTGCCGCAGCTCAACCTGCTTTGGGGGCTGACCCCGATCTTCATGGACTTCAATGAACGGGACCCCAATCAGACCGTGAGAGACGCGGCAAACATCCTGCTGCATCGGCGATTAGTCGAGTCGGGTTCGACTGTTGTCTTTGTCACTGAGGCGGCGATCAAGGATAAGACGGTTGATACGATCCAAGTTGAAACCTTGGCATGACATCAGGTGCATGTGCAATAACCATAATGATAATATGCGTTTGCGTATGATTGCGGGCTGTTTTGAAGGCTTGCCACTCGCCCGATCATCAGGCTTTGGATTTTAAAAATCAGGACCAAACGAATATCGTAGCGTTAAGATTAATGTAACAAACATGTTATGGTATAAGTATCGCCGTGGTTGACCTGAAAAAGCCTTGACAAAACACTTCATCTGTAGTATTGTTGACAATTGACAAAGATTTGCAGTTTTCAGTTCGGGATGCCTTGTCGCCCGACCTCTCGCAGAGAGGTGACGAGTCGGGCTATGTGTGGTAAATGTTGGGCTTTGAGAGCGTGTCGAGCCCATATGTAGATAGGATGGTTCGGCCGTCAATCGGGATTGTTGCGCAGGGATTATCGTACAGAAAGGGGGCGATTCAGTGCCACCGCTTACCGTCAGAGAACAGGTTACTACGCTGCTTCGCGACCAGTTGGTTGCGGGTATGTATCCCGGTGGGCATGTGCTCCGGGAAGTCGAGTTAGCCAAACGGCTTGGTGTCAGCCGAGGCCCGGTGCGTGATGCCTTTCTCCAGCTGACGCAGGAAGGGTTCCTTGCATATGCCGCGAACCGTGGCGTAACGGTTAAACATCCTCCGAACATGCGGAATCGTAAGTTCATCGTCTCTCTGCGTACTCAGATTGAAACCTTCGCCGTCAAGACCGGCTTGGCGGACATGACCGATGAGGCGATGCAGCAGGTCGAAGAGGCGTTGATGGAACTGAAGCGTGCCTGCTCAGGTGACAATCCCGCGGCCGTCGCCCGGTCCGACATGGAGTTTCACAAAGCGATCCTCTTGGGCTGTGGCGGGGAGGATTTCCTGGAAGCCTGGCGTCAGTTGTGTTCCAAGATGCTCATGACCTACAGCCGACTCGGCAACTACCACGAGGTCTACGACGAGCACCTGAAAATCTGGGAGTCGGTGAAAAAACGTGACAAAGACGCTGTGATCGAAGCGTTGAAGGATAACATCCGTTGATGCGGATGCCAGGGTGTTCAGGAACGCCTGTTCCCGAGGAACAATTGGAATATTGATGGTTGAGGGGTCGGGCCGGGGTGAAGACCTGAATTCCATCACTGCCTTGTTAATGCAGGACATAGGCTGAACGTCAAGCCTTTCTGATGCAAGCAAGCCCTTCTGGTGCCCTGAGATTCTGGGCTGTTTGGCAGGGTGCGCGATCATTATGTGTGCAGGAATAACAGTTCCTGCTTGTACGCATCAGGGCATGATTACCACAGATTAGTCCCGACAACGACCACCACCCGGACTTGCCCAATGACCACATCGACCGTCGATCAGGAAGCCGACCTGGAAGGTCTGAGGCCATCCACCGTCTCCAAGACAGAAAAAGCGAAGCATCATGCGGTGCATACGGTTGCGCCCGAAGACCGCGTGCCCCTGTTCCAGAAGTGTGCTTATGCCATGGGCGTGGTATCGGATCACTACGCTGTGTTTGCCTTATCTGCTTTTCTTATGCCTTTTTTCAATGTCACGCTGGGCCTCAGTGCTTCGATGGTGGCCTTGGCGATGGGGTTGGCAAGATTCTGGGATGCGATCAATGACCCATTGGTAGGTTCAATCTCCGACAACTGGCGCAGCCGGTTCGGCCGACGTAAACCTTTCCTGTTCATGGGAGCCATCCTGTGTGGCATTGTTTTTCCCCTGATATGGCTTGTCCCGTCTGATTGGTCGCATACCTGGATGTTCATCTGGCTTTGTGCGATCCTGTTGATTTACTACACCTGTTACTCCCTGTTGTCCGTTCCCTATGAATCCCTGGGGATGGAGCTGACCCCGGATTATCAGGAACGCACTAATATCTATGCGGTGCGTACCTATGTGCAGCGCATCTTCGACTTGGGCATCCCCTGGCTGCTGCCCCTGGCGACGGCATCCGTGTTCGGCTCGCTGGTGTTTGGTGTTCGAGTCGTCAGCATCGGGGTGGGGCTGATGATCATCTTTGCAGGCGTCCTGCCTGCCATCTTCTGTGTCGAACGCTATGCCAAGGTCGCCAGTCAGCAGGAAAAGGAGAACCCGATCAAGGGGCTGGTGTCACTGGTCCGCAACAAGCCGTTCTGGATCGTCATGGGGGCGATCGCCATTTATCTCTTTGGGCTGATGACCAACAGTGTCCTGGGATTCTACATTCACACGTACTATGTCTGCGGGGGGGACATCCAGCAAGGTGCGGTGCTGGGTGGATACCATGGCACGCTGGGCTTGGTTTTTGCCATGCTCGGGGCGGTGCTGATCCAGTGGCTCTCACGATACTATGAGAAAAAGACCCTGTTGCTGGTTTGCGTAGCCATCCTTTTTATAAGCATCCTCGCATGGACCGTCACTTATCTGCCGGGACATCCGTACCTGACGCTGGTGACCCGGCCGTTCATCGCCATGGCGGAGACGGGTTTCTGGGTCCTGATCATTTCCATGCGTGCCGACGTTGGGGACTGGGACGAACTGCTGTTTGGCCGTCGACGGGAAGGCCTGATCGCTGCGACGGGTAACTGGCTCGTCAAGCTGTCCATGACCGTGGCGGTGATGGTCGGTGGCTTGTTGCTGGATCACGTGATCCGGTTCGACAGCCAGCTTGAAGCCAATCAGCCCGAATCCACGCTGATCATGATGAAGGTGTGTTATATCACCGTGCAATCGTTGTTTACCGGTGTGGTTTTCCTGATCCTGCTGTTTTATCCGCTTACCCGTGAGCAGTTGCACGATGTGAGACGCGAACTGGAGGAACGTCGAAGCGTGGTATAACGATTGAACGCCGAATGAGCCTCTTGCCTGTTTCATATTCACATGCGGGGTAATTGACACGCCATGGCCACCGACATTGCGACTGATTTGTTAAAAAGAGAACACGATTTTAATTTTGGGTGGAAATTCGCGCTTGAGGACGACCAAGACGCCAAGCGGCCCGAATTCGACGATTCAGCTTGGCGTGATGTACGTCTGCCTCACGACTGGAGCGTGGAGTTCCCTTTTGATAAAGAAAAGGGCGAAGGCGCGACCGGATACCTTCCCGGAGGGATCGGTTGGTATCGCAAACACTATTCAGTGTCTGAGTTTGCTCCGGGCACACAGTTCTTCCTGCTGTTTGATGGGGTTTACAACAATGCGGAGTTCTGGCTGAACGGCCAGAAACTGGGTGAACACCCATACGGCTACTCACCATTTTATTTCGACATCACCGGGCAGGTGCTTGACAACAATCAGGATAACGTCCTGGCGGTTCGTGTTGATCGTTCCCGTTATGTCGATAGTCGGTGGTACCCCGGATCGGGTATTTATCGCCATGTAAAATTGATCACCCTACCACCGTTGCACATCCCGATATGGGGCACCCGCATCACGACACCCACCGTGTCGGGTGATCAGGCATCCGTAGAGATTCAGGTCAAGGTGTGTAACAAGTTGAGTGAGCCGAGCGACTTTGAACTGGTGACCACATTGGTGTCTCCGGACGGCCACGTGGTGGCAAGTCGCCGGTGCAGAAACCGTCTTGCGCCGGGCGATTCCGTGGAATTGGAGCAGGCTTTTGAAATCAGCCGTCCAAACCTATGGAGCCCGGACACACCTGCGGTTTATCAGGCGGTGACTTCTCTGGTCTGGAATGGTGAAACGGTGGACCGTTATGTGACGCCGTTCGGCATCCGGTCTTTTCGCTTTGATCCGGAGACGGGTTTTTATCTCAATGGCGTCAACACCCTGATCAAGGGTGTGTGTCTGCACCATGATTGCGGACTGGTCGGGGCCGCGGTGCCGACCGGGGTGTGGGAAAGAAGGTTGAAGCAGCTCAAACGACTGGGCTGTAACGCCATTCGTACGGCTCATAATCCACCCTCCAGCGAGTTCCTTGATCTCTGCGACCGTATGGGGTTTCTCGTACAGGATGAGTTCTTCGATGAGTGGGACAACCCGAAAGACAAGCGTAAAAACCGTAACGAGCAGAGTGTTGATTACGTCACGCGTGGATACGCCGAACATTTCCAGCAATGGGCCGAGCGCGACCTGAAAAACACGATGTTGCGCGATCGCAACCATCCTTGCATCTTCATGTGGAGCATCGGAAACGAGATCGAATGGACTTATACGGAATACGAACAGGCGACCGGATACTGGGACGCTACTGATGACGATGAATATCAGCCTAACTATTTCTGGGACACGCCGCCACGTACCCCGCAACAGATTGCTGAGGCATTCAACAAGATCCCGGTCAAAGGCCCGAAGCTCGCGGATACCGCCAGGAAGTTGGCCGACTGGACGCGCGAAATTGACACCACCCGTCCGGTTACCGCAAACCTCATCCTGCCGGAAGTCAGCCACATCTCCGGCTACACCGATGCCTTGGACGTGATCGGCTACAGCTACCGGCAGATCCTCTACGAATATTGTCATCGACTCTATCCGGAGAAGATGTTGTACGGTGCCGAGAACTTCGCCCAATGGCATGAGTGGAAATCCGTTCTCGATTATCCGTTCATCCCGGGCATCTTTCTGTGGACCGGCGCGGATTATATGGGTGAGGTTGACGGGAAATGGCCCATGAAAGGAACCCGCAGCGGTACACTGGACTTTGCCAGTTTCATCAAGCCGTCCGGCCACATGATGAAGACGCTCTGGAATGACGAGCCGCATATCCACCTGACCACCAATACGGTCGAGGCGTCACCCTATGAGTACGACTCGGACAGCGGGCGTCTGCAGAGCAAAGACCCGGATGCGTGGAAGAAAGCGATATGGTTCTGGCACGAGGTCAATCATCATTGGAACTATCAGCCCGGCGAGATGATCGCTGTGGAGGTCTATACCAATTGTGAATCGGTTGAGCTGTTCTTGAATGAAAAATGTTTGGGGATCTATCACCTGGCGGATTATGAAGACCGCATCATCAAGGCTGCGGTTCCCTTTGAGCCGGGATCGTTGATCGCACACGCCGTCAGTCGCGGCCGATCCGTTCGGTCTGAATTGATCACCGCGGAATCACCCCATGGCGTCGTGATGGAACTGGACAGGCACTCCATCACTGCGGATGGATACGATGTTGTACACGTAACAGCCCAACTTGTAGACCGATTAGGGAACCCTGTTCTGCACGAGGAACGAACGATACGATTTGATGTTATGGGTAAGGGCGTCCGTGTGCTGGGTGTTGATAACGGGGCATCGGATAACGTGCAACCGTACCAGTCCGACACGATCCGTACCCATGAAGGACGGTGCCTGATGATCCTGCAGGCCGAAACACAGCCCGGATTGGTCACGATCAAGGCGCAATCTGAAAACCTTCGTGGCGCGGAATCGACACTCAGGCTTGTTGATCGTCATGAGGTAACAGCCCGGGACGTGGCGTTGTCGGGATAACATTCCATTCCATATTAATTCGCGCATGACAACGGCCGGCCTTGTGGGACCAGCCGTTGCTTTGTATCCGTATGGTTTCCGTATCAGTTTTATTTTTTGGGCGGTCCGAGGACCATGTCATCCACGGTTTTGCCGGCCGGCATCATCGGATACACGTGTTCATGCTTCTCGACCAGTGCTTCCAGAACAGCCGGGCCGTCGTGTTCGAGAAATTCCTTCATTTTCTCAGGCAGATCAGCCAGCTTGGTGACCCGCACCGCTTTGCAATGCATCGCTTCGACCAGCTTGCAGAAGTCGGGGTTGTGCATCTGCGTATGGCTGTAACGTTCCTCGTAGAAAAGGTCCTGCCACTGCTTGACCATGCCTTGGAAGTCGTTGTTGAGGATGATGGTCTTAGCGGCGATGCCGTACTGGGCGGCAGTGGTCATTTCCATCGCGGTCATGCAGAACGAGCCGTCCCCATCGATGTTAATGACCGGCATGTCAGGTCGAGCGAGTTTGGCGCCGATGGACGCGGGCACGCCGTACCCCATCGTGCCCAATCCGCCCGAGGTGATCCACTGCCTCGGGGTGCGGAACTTGTAAAACTGAGCCGCCCACATCTGGTGCTGACCCACGCCGGTGGTAATGACCGCGTTCCCTTGTGTCTGCCTGTGCAGTTCTTCAATAACCGCTTGCGGCTTGAGGTGGAACTCGCGTTCATCCTGCTCGTACGCAAACGGGTGCTCCTTTTTCCACTTGGCCAGAATGCCCAGCCACTCGCTGCGATCCACGTCCTTCAGAAGCGGCAGCAGCAGCTCGAGGTTCTTGCGGGCGTCACCCTCCACGCCGATAGTTACCGGCACCGACTTGTTGATCTGTTCCGGCGCAATATCGAAGTGGATGATCCCACCCCGCCCCTCGGCTTCGGCTGCACGGGCTCCCGGAGCAAAGGCCGACACCTTGCCCGTCACGCGATCATCGAACCGAGCGCCGACCGCGATGATGCAGTCCGCATCACGCATCGCCCAGTTCGCATACGCGGCACCGTGCATCCCGAGCATATCGAGGGACAACGGCGAGTGTTGGTCGAATGCACCCAACCCCTGTAGGGTCATTGTGACCGGAATGTTCGCCTTTTCCGCACACTGACGCAGCACGTCACTGGCACCGGACAGAATCACGCCCTGTCCGACATAGAACACGGGCTTCTTCGCTTGGTTGATCATCTCGGCCACGCGTTCGATCTCGCTGGAAGTTCCCAGCTCCCGCACGTGATACCCCGGCAGGTGAACCTGGTCGTACACCGGCTCGGTCAGCACGCTGGCGGTCATGTCCTTGGGCAGGTCCACAAACACCGGGCCCGGACGCCCCGTCGTGGCGATGTAGAACGCCTGGTTGATTGCCCGAGGCAGGTCACGCACATCCTTGACCAGCACGTTCCATTTCGTGCACGGCCGACTGATCCCCACCATGTCCGCTTCTTGAAAAGCATCCGATCCGATCGCGCTGGTGGCAACCTGGCCAGCAAAGACAATCATCGGCGTGCCGTCCATCAGCGCGTCCTGCATCGGGGTCACGGTGTTGGTCGCGCCCGGCCCGGATGTCACCAGCACGATCCCGACCTTGCCCGACGCCCGGGCGTAACCCTCTGCCATGTGCCCGGCTCCCTGTTCGTGCCGAGACAACACAAACTTGAAATGGTCGGACTCATGAATCGCGTCGAACACCGGCAGGATCGCTCCGCCGGGATAGCCGAAGATGACCTCCACGCCGTGCTCTTTCATCATCTCGTGGAAAATCTGGGCACCAGTCATGCCGGTGTACTTGCTGGTCGGTTCGCCGTGACCTCGGGTCCGGATCGCCTCGGCGGTGAGATTGATTTTGCTCGGTGTCATGATTGCGGTTCCAATCCTTTTGGTTTAGTCAACAGCCCGGCCTGTTAGGGCTAGGATTCTGGTTTACTAGGGATGTCGTGTAAGGCCAGTGGCTGTAGGGATTCGTTTGGAGTCATTCCCGATTTACGGGCATGGGTCGGGGCGGTGCGGGTCTTCCGCTCAGCTAACAACGACCCCGCCGACGGCCGGGCCAGCGGCCGCACGAAGCGTCACGGCGAGAACCGCCGGTGTCAAGATCAATGCATATAACAACATAGAACCCAAGTATATCGGCTCGCCATGGTTCTCGTCAAGACACTTTTGAAGTTAATGCGTCCAGGGTAGTGGGTCAGTCTGAAAAATCTACTTGATTTAACTCTTGTTTGGTATGTGGTCGGTGGGTAAAATACCTGCGTTCGGAATAGTCCGGACCATACAACGGAGTACGTCATGGCTCGCAAAGGTAACAAGGAAGTGACATCGAAGAAGGCCGCGAGCGCGGCTGGCAAAGTTCTCAGCAACCCGAAGTCGTCAAAAGCCGCCAAGACGGCCGCGGCTTCAGCGCTGACCCAGCGCCCGAACAAGAAGGGTAAGAAGTAAAGCCTTTATGCGGCTTGTGCTGATAGATTGGGTGGACTCCTACGGGTGTTCGTCCTCTTGGGAATGGCTCGAAGAATGCGATCCCGAGGTTATGATATGCCGATCGGTCGACTGGCTGTTGCATGATGGCGATACGTGCAAAACCGTTGTTTCGCATGTGATCGACAAGCCATCACAAGGCTGTGGCGACATGACGATCCCGGTTCAAGCGATCCTCCGCATGATTGATCTTATGATTCCTGATTAGCTTTCTTGTACGGTCCGCGCTTGTTTTCTTCCGTCCCGATGATCGCCGCTTCTTTGGCATCCAGAATCCCCACGAACTCCGCCAGCGTCCAGACGCGATCCGATACCCCGGCCTGCAACGCGGGCGTGCAGCGGATCGACTGGTGGACCCTGCAGAGGTTGTAGTAGGCTAAGTGCAGGCTGGTCATAGCTTCGTGGTTGCTGACCTTCTTGCTGAAAGCGTTGGTCAAGCAAGTATAGCGCCGCATCCCCATACGCATGGTCAGGTTTTGCCGTTCAACGTAGGACGTGGAGATATGCTTGGGGTCGGGCGTGCCGATCCGGTCGTAGGGCTTGGCACCCGTGCAGCGTCCGGGGCTGTAGCGGGCGCTGGGGGACTTCTTCATTAGCCGGGGATCGTCGCCGTACTGCTTCACCAACTGCCCGTAATCAACGTAGGGGCCGAAGTTGTCCATGATCGCGTCCAGATAGGCAGCCAGCCCGTCATACGCATCCCGGATTGATCTCTCATAGCGTGATGTAGCTGCATCGGCAGACGGA
>CAZJCN010000053.1:0-3849 GCA_964544195.1 uncultured Phycisphaeraceae bacterium
GAACGCGGGCTGGTCTCGCAGACCACCGATGAGAATATCCGGGAGCGGCTGTCCAAGCCAGTAACCTGCTATATCGGGTTTGATCCCACAGCCGACAGCCTGCACGTCGGGTCACTGGTGCCGATCACGGTCCTTGCCCATGCCCAACGGTGCGGGCACAAGCCGATCGCGGTGATCGGGGGCGGGACCGGGTTGGTCGGTGACCCATCCGGCAAAACCGAATCCCGAAAGATGCTCACCCGAGAGGACATCGAGCATAACGCCACATGCATCGCCAGGCAGATCGCCTCCATCGTCGAGTTCAATGACTCGCCAACGGGCGCGGTCATGGTCAACAATGCCGACTGGCTGACCAAGCTGGGCTGGATCGAGCTGTTGCGGGACTACGGCCCACACTTTTCTGTCAACCGCATGCTGACTATGGACTCGGTCCGCAGCCGAATCGAATCCGAAAGCGGGCTGACTTTCCTTGAGTTCAACTACATGGTGATGCAGGCGATCGACTTCGTCCATCTGTACAAGCACTACAACTGCACGGTTCAGATGGGCGGTCAGGACCAGTGGGGCAACATCGTGATGGGGATCGAACTGGGTCGGCGGATCGCCGGGGCGGACCTGGCCGGGCTGACCATGCCGTTGGTCACCAAGAGCGACGGGGGCAAGTTCGGCAAGAGTGAATCCGGCAACATCTGGTTGGACCCATCCCGCACCAGCCCCTACGACTTTTACCAATTCTGGCGGAACACGCCGGACGCCGACGTCAAACGCTATCTCGGATTCTTCACCTTCCTGCCGATGGAAGACGTCAACCGTCTCGGTGCCTTGGAAGGCCAGGAGCTGAATCAGGCGAAGGAGGTATTGGCGTACGAGGTGACCCGGCTTATCCACGGCGAAGCGGAGGCCACGAAGGCCCGGGACAGTGCGCGAAAAGCGTTCAGCGAGGCCCGCGATGTGACCGGGGAAGCGATCCCTCACACCGAGCTGTCCTTGGCCGAGCTGGCCGACGGCCCGACGGTGGTGTCCCTGTTGGTCAAATCGGGATTAGCCAAGTCCAATGGTGAAGCCAAACGGCTGATCCAAGGCGGAGGCGTGAAGGTACACGATCAGCCCGTCGCCGTCATCACCCGGCAAGTGGGGCCGGGGGATATTCGGGACGGGTATGTCTTGCTACGGGTAGGAAAAAAACGCCTGTTCCGTTTCGACGTGAAATAGCCCCGCCAATCGACTAGCAATGCCCCAAATGGGAAATCAGGCCGTTATACGGGGAATCGGGCCGTTGAACTTTGACCCAAGCCCTGCTCGGCTCTATTCTTCTCTGTCGCGCGGCTGAAGAGGCCGGACGCAGGCGTGATGATGCCCACGACCCCCCCACCCAACGAGCATGACGTCAGGACATCGGGAGGCAACTTCCGGCAGTTTTTCCTGCGCGGTCTGGCCATCCTCCTGCCGACGGTGCTGACTATCTGGGTGCTGATCGCGGCATACCAGTTCGTCCAGGTGCGTATCGCCGGGCCGATTAACGACGGCGTCAAGTACCTGATCGTGTCCTACTTGCCCTGGCCCGAGGCGGCCGACGAGGACTACGACGAGGCGGTCGAGAAACTGACTCAGAAGCAGAAAGACGCCTGGGCGGTGGCCGACAGTGAATATGCCCAAGCCTTGGGCGATCGTTACACCGCCGCCAGGCGGATCGAGTACCGCCGGAACTGGATGAAGCTCCAACCGGACATCAAACGGTCGGTACGGGCCGTCGTGGTGGATCGGTGGTGGAACTCGTTCACCATCGGGACGTGGGTCGTGATGGACGTGATCGGGCTGATCATCGCGGTCGTCCTGATCTACATCGTCGGCTGGCTGGTCGGGAGCTTCATCGGCCGACGGCTGTATCACAAGGGAGAGGAGCTGCTTCACCGGGTTCCCTTGATTCGGAGCATCTACCCGTCCATCAAGCAGGTCACGGACTTTTTCGTCGGGCAGAATAAAGGCCCACAGTTCAGTGCGGTTGTCGCGGTGCAGTACCCACGCAAGGGGCTGTGGTCGGTCGGGCTGGTCACGGGCGAAACGATGAAGAAGATCGAACAGGAAGCCGGTGAGCCCTGCCTGACCGTGTTCATCCCCAGCAGCCCGACGCCTTTCACCGGCTATGTGATTACCGTACCGAAATCGGACACAATCGATTTACCCATTACAATAGAGGAGGCGGTCAAGTTCACCGTCTCGGGCGGGGTATTGATCCCCCCAAGTCAGCAGTTGGGCGGTGACGGCCCCAAGCTGTTCCCGGAGCCTAAATCCGGGGTTGTCGGGCCTGACGATTCATCGACCGAAGCCACTGGAGATTCCGGCCAAGTGGATCGTCCCGACGATCAGTAACACCCCCCGGGAAAACCGCTCCGCCGACCCGATTTACAGATGGAGACACCCATGCAGATAACCGTCAGTGGAAAACACCTGGATATCACGGATACTATCCGTGAATATGCGGAACAGAAGGTCCGGAAACTGACCAAGTATTATGACCAGATCCAGCGTGTCGAGGTGATCGCGGACAGATCGCAGGACAATACCAACGGCTATGAAGTCGAAGTGCTCGTCCACGTCGGACACCACGAGCCTTTTATCGTTAAGACACATGCCGACGATCCTTATGCTGCCATCGATGTGGCTCAAGAGAAGTTGGAACGACAGCTCACAGACCATAAACAGAAGGTCAAAAACCACAAACATCACCCGGCGCGGTAAGGTGTGCTGCCGTGCAGAACCCGGCGGCCCTGCCGCCTGAGAGAGAAATACGATGAAACTGCTGGATTTTGTCCTCACCGATGCACTGATTCCCGACCTGAAGTCCACCCAGCGTGACGATGTCATCAACGAGCTGATCGACGCGATCGTCGCTGCCGGAGGGGTTCCCAAAACGCTGCGTGATGAGCTGGTCAAAGAGATCATCCGCCGTGAAAAGCACGGCTCGACGGGCTTCGGCAAGGGCGTCGCGGTTCCCCACGTCAAGCACGAGAAGGTTAAGAAAATGGTCGCCGCCATCGGTGTCAGCCAGAAGGGGATCGACTTCAACGCCTTGGACAAACAGCCGGTTTACTCGGTTGTTCTGCTTGTATCCCCGGCCGACAAACCTGATGAACACCTGCAGGCCATGGAAAACATCTTTTCGAACCTGCAAAAGGACAACTTCCGTCGGTTCCTCCGTCAGGCCTCCACGGCGGAAGAGATCAAGGACCTGCTGCACGAAGCGGATACCCAGCAGCTTGCTGAGTAATTCAGAACCTGAACCCAACTGACCAAGAAATCCACGGGATGCCCTTGGACGCCGTATCCACCGAAGTCACGATCAAGAACAAGCTGGGCCTGCACGCCCGGCCGGCGATGGCGTTCGTGGATACCGCCAACGGTTTCAAGAGCGATATCCGTGTGATCAAGGACGGCCAGGTGGTGGACGGCAAGAGCATCATGCAACTGATGATGCTGGCCGCCACTGCGGGCACGAAGCTACGGATCGAAGCCGAAGGCCCGGACGCCGAACAGGCTGTCGACGCCTTGGTCAAACTGATCGACAGCAAGTTCGACGAAGACTGAGTCGAAGCGGAAAACGCCTGCCCTGTTTCATCTTGATTTCAAAATCTTCACGGGCTGATAGCCCGTTGGGGCGATCACATGGGATTACTCCGGCTTCTTCCCGTTACGGCGTTGAACCGCGTGGGCAGGCCTGAGCAGTTTCCGATAGAGCCAGATACTCGGGGCGGACAAGGAATAAATCACAAAAGCCGCAGCCAAGGTTTCCTGAAGCCGAACAACCAGCAGCAAGCCGATGATGACCGCCTTGGCGATGGTATTAAACGG